>DASWKP010000091.1:0-15187 GCA_036396575.1 Longimicrobiales bacterium
CGGATCCGTGGCGCGGTCCTGCGGAAGCGGACAGGGCGAGCCCGCCCGGTGCGTAAGGAATCGCCCGGCAATCGACATCGATGGAGGCGGCAATGACGCAGGTGATGGAGACCGACACCGTGACGGAACGGAACACGCTCGTCGACTACGATGCGAAGGATGGCGTGGCCATCCTCACGCTCACGGATCCACCGGCCAACACGTACACGTACGAGATGATGACGCAGCTCGACCGCGCCATCCTCACGGCGAGGATGGACAACAGCGTCGAGGTGATCCTCCTCACCGGTGCCGGCGAGAAGTTCTTCTGCGCCGGGGCCGATATCAACATGCTCAACGAGGCCGAGCCCAACTTCAAGTACTACTTCTGCCTCCACGCCAACGAGACGCTCAACCGTCTCGAGCACACGCGGAAGCTGACCATCGCGGCCCTCAACGGGCACACGGTGGGAGGGGGGCTGGAGATCGCCATGGCGGCGGACCTCAGGGTCGCGCGCAAGGGGGCGGGCAAGATCGGCCTCCCCGAGGTGAACCTGGGGGTGCTGCCCGGGACCGGCGGCACGCAGCGGCTGTGCCGCCTCGTCGGTAAGTCCCTCGCCATCGAGCTCATGGCCTCCGGCGATGTCGTGGCCTTCGAGGACGTGGACAACAAGAACCTGGTGAACCAGGTCATGGAGGCGGACAGTCACGAGGACTTCATGAACCAGGTGATGGAGTACGCGGCCCGCTTCACGACGCCCAACAAGGCGGCCAAGGCCGTGGGCCACATCAAGCGTGCTGTCCAGACGGGGATCGGCCTTCCCTTCGAGCAGGCCCTGGCCCTCGAGCGGGAGCTCCAGCAGCAGCTCTTCCAGAGCGCGGACGCGAGGGAGGGCATCTCGGCCTACGTGGAGAAGCGGAAGCCCGAGTTCTCCGGAAGCTGACCCACCCCGGCACCGGAGCTGCCATGACGGACGAGATCCGCCACCGGCTATGGATCGGCAACGAGTGGGTGGACGCCGCCTCGGGCGCCACCTTCCAGAGCGTGAACCCGGCCACGGACGAGGTTCTGGCGGAGGTCGCGGCCGGGGACGCCGCCGACGTGGACCGCGCGGTGGAGGCGGCCCGGGAGGCCGCCCACTCCAGCGGGTGGCGGCGCATGAACCCCCACAAACGGGCCGCGCTGTTGTGGCGGCTGGCCGACCTCATCGAGGCCAACGCCGACGAGCTGGCCACCCTCGAGACCCGGGACAACGGCAAGCCCTTCTTCGAGTCCCGGAGGGTGGACCTTCCCAGCGTGGTCGAGAACTTCCGCTACTTCGCGGGGCTGGCGGACAAGATCCACGGCGAGACCATCCCGGTGGCCGGGCCGTACCTGAACTACACGTTGCGCGAGCCCGTCGGAGTCGTGGGCTGCATCGTGCCGTGGAACTTCCCTCTGTCCCTGGCGGCGTGGAAGGTCGCGCCGGCCCTGGCGTGCGGAAACACCGTCATCCTCAAGCCCGCCGAGGAGACGCCCCTCACGGCCCTTCGCCTCGGCGAGCTGGGAGCGGAGGCGGGGCTGCCGCCGGGGGCACTCAACGTCGTGCCGGGCTTCGGGGACACGGCCGGCGCGGCGCTCGTGCGGCACCCCGGCGTGGACGCCATCTCGTTCACGGGTTCGACGGAGGTGGGCCGGATCGTCATGCGCGAAGCGGCGGCCACCCTCAAGAAGGTCTCTCTGGAGCTGGGCGGGAAGAGCCCCAACATCGTCTTCGCGGACGCGGACCTGAAGGCGGCCGTGCGCGGGGCCTCCACGGGGATCTTCTACGGTAAAGGCGAAGTGTGCGCCGCGGGCTCCCGCGTCCTGGTCGAGGAGGCCGTCTACGAGGACTTCGTGAAGGCGTTCCAGGCGCGCGCCGAGTCCATGACCGTGGGCGACCCCATGGACCCCGACACCCGCCTGGGGGCCATCGTCAGCGGCACTCAGCTCGACCGCGTCATGGGCTACGTGGAGTCGGGCAGCGCGGAGGGCGCGCGCCTGGTCACGGGCGGCGAGCGCGTCCGGGTGGACGGCCGGGGCAACTTCGTCACGGCGACGGTCTTCGCCGACGTCGACCCGACCATGACCATCGCGCGGGAGGAGATCTTCGGGCCGGTGGCCGCCGTCCTGCCCTTCAAGGACGCGGAAGACGCGGTCGCCCAGGCCAACGACACCCTCTACGGCCTGGCGGCGGGCATCTGGACGCGGGATGCCGGCAAAGCCCACCGGGTGGCGTCGGAGCTGGACGCCGGAACCGTGTGGATCAACACATACAACCAGTACGACTCCGCCTCCCCGTTCGGCGGTTACAAGCAGAGCGGGTTCGGCCGGGACCTGGGCGTCCAGGCCGCGCTGGACAAGTACACCCAGACCAAGTCGGTGTGGGTGGCCCTGGACCGTTGATCTCCGGACGGCCCCGGACCCTCCGCGGGAACCGAGCGCGGGAGACGATGCGAGGGATGTCATGCGAGACGCGGTGATCGTGGACGCGGTGCGCACGCCCATCGGGCGGCACGGAGGTGGCCTGGCCCCGGTGCGCCCCGACGACCTGGGGGCCCGGACGGTGGAGGCTCTGCTGGAGAGGACGGGCCTGGATCCGGCGCTGGTGGACGACGTTCTGTTCGGCTGCATCAACCAGGCGGGAGAGGACAACCGGAACGTGGGACGCATGATCGCCCTGCGGGCGGGACTGCCGGTCACGGTACCAGGGCAGACCCTCAACCGGCTGTGCGGCTCCGGGCTCCAGGCCGTGAACACCGCGTTCCACGCCATTCGCGCCGGAGAGGGGGAGGTGTTCGTGGCCGGGGGCGTCGAGAGCATGAGCCGGGCCCCATTCGTCATGCTCAAGCCCGAGGTGGGCTACGCGCGAGGCGTCCCCGAGGTGGCCGACACCATGCTGGGTTGGCGCTTCGTGAACCCCGCGTTTCCGAGCCAGTGGACCATCGGCCTGGGCGAGACCGCCGAGGTGGTGGCCGGGGAGATGGGCATCACCCGGGAAGAGCAGGACGCCTTCGCCTGCGAGAGTCAGCGGCGGGCCGCCGCGGCCATCGCCTCCGGCCGATTCGGGGACGAGATCGTCCCGGTGACGATTCCCCAACGCAGAGGCGACCCGGTGGTAGTGGACGCCGACGAGCATCCCCGGCCAGAGACCACGCTGGAGTCCCTCGCCCGGCTGCGGCCGGCGTTCAGGCAGGACGGAACCGTCACCGCAGGCAACTCCAGCGGCATCAACGACGGCGCCGCGGCGCTCCTGGTCATGGAGGCCGAACGCGCCCGGGCCCTGGGCTTCGAGCCCATGGCCCGGATGGTGGCCAGCGGTGTCGCCGGCGTGGAGCCCGACCGGATGGGCCTGGGCCCCATCCCCGCCACCCGTCGGGCGCTGGCCCGGGCGGGCTGGACCGCCGCCGACCTGGACCTCGTGGAGCTGAACGAGGCCTTCGCGGCGCAGTCCATCCCGTGCCTGCGGGAGCTCGCCCTGGACCCGGAGCGCACCAACGTGAACGGGGGCGCCATCGCGCTCGGACACCCGGTGGGCTGCTCGGGCGCCCGCATCCTGGTGACGCTGGTCCACGAGATGAGGAAGCGGGGCTCCAGGAAGGGCCTGGCCTCGATGTGCATCGGCGTGGGACAGGGCATCGCGACGCTGGTCGAGGGCGCGTGACAGCCGGGGGCGCCACCGTCAACGTGGTCGCGGTCCTGGGGGCGGGCACCATGGGCCACGGCATCGCGCACGTGTGCGCGGGGGCGGGGTGCGGGGTCCGCCTCTTCGACGTGGACGTGGACGCGGTGGCCGCCGGCGTGGCCCGCGTGCGAGCCAACCTCGACAGGGGGGTGGAGCTGGGGAAGGTGACGCCGGAGGACCGTCAGGCCACCCTGGCGCGGTTGCGGCCCGTCACGGCCGTGGCCGACGCCGTGGCCGGCGCCGACCTGGTCATCGAGGCGGCCCCGGAGGCCATGGACCTCAAGAAGGCCCTGTTCGCGCTCGTGGAGGCGGCGGCGGCGCCCGATGCCCTCCTGGCGACGAACACTTCCTCCCTGAGCATCGGGAGCCTCGCCGAAGGGCTGCGCGCGCCGGAGCGCTTCCTGGGCCTCCACTTCTTCAACCCCGTGCACATCATGAAGCTGGTGGAGGTGGTGTGGGGGCCGGCCACCTCCGACGCCGCCCGCGAGGCCGGCGTGGCCTTCGTGCGCCGGCTCGGCAAGGAGCCCGTGGTGGTCAGAGACGCTCCGGGCTTCGCCTCCTCCCGCCTGGGCATCGTCCTGGGCATGGAGGCCATCCGCATGGTCGAGCAGGGCGTGGCCTCGCCCGCGGACATCGACAGAGCGATGGAGCTGGGGTACCGGCATCCCATGGGGCCGCTCCGCCTCACCGACCTGGTGGGGCTGGACGTGCGCCTGGGCATCGCCGAATACCTGCACGAGACGCTCGAGTCGGTCGCCTTCGAGCCCCCGGAACTGCTCCGGCGCATGGTGGCCCAGGGCAAGCTGGGCAGGAAGAGCGGCCAGGGCTTCTACGACTGGGAGACCGACGCATGAGCGAGCCCCCCCTCCTCGTCGACGAGCGCGACGACGGCATCGCGGTGCTGACCCTGAACAGGCCGGACAAGCTGAACGCGCTGAACGCCGAGCTGCGCGGCCTCCTCATGGCGACGCTGGACGGACTGGCCGGGGACGACGGCGTCAGGGTTGTGGTCATCCACGGAGCCGGCGACAAGGCGTTCGTGGCCGGGGCCGACATCGCCGAGTTCGCCGCCCGCACCGCGGCGGAGCAGCGGGAGGTCTACGCCCGGCGCCGCGTCTACGAGACGGTGGCGTCGTTTCCGAAGCCCGTGATCGCCGCCATCCACGGCTTCTGCATCGGCGGGGGCGCGGAGCTGGCGCTGGCCTGCGACGTGCGCGTGGCGGACCGCACCGCCCGCATCAGCCAGGCGGAGATCCGCATCGGGCTCATCCCGGGGGGTGGCGGCACGCAGCGCCTGGCGCGCCTCGTGGGCCCGGGCCAGGCCCTGCGCATCGCTCTGACCGGCGACTTCGTGGACGCCGAGGAGGCCTTCCGGATCGGCCTGGTGGAGCTCCTCGTGGACGAAGGGGAGCACCTGGACCGGGCCCTGGAACTCGCGGGACGCATGGCCCGCTGGAGCCCCCTGGCGCTTCGCCTGGCCAAACAGGCCGTGCACGCGGCCGCCGAGATGCCCATGTCGTCGGGCATCGCCCTGGAGAAGGAGCTCTTCCTGGCCGCGTTCGCCAGCGACGACGGCCAGGAGGGCGTCCGGGCCTTCATGGAGAAGCGGGGCCCGGACTTCAAGGGGCGCTGACGCGGCCCCGCCGCTCGCCCGCCCTCTTCAGATCTGTCCGGAAAGCGACTTGCCCTCGCTGAGCAGGTCGCCGCACGCCCCGCACACGCGTTCGCTCATCCCCTGCTCGGCGGCTTTCAGGTACGAGCGGGGGTCGTAGAGCTTCTTGTCCCCGATCTCGCCGTCGATTTTGAGCACCGCGTCATAGTTCCTCATGACGTGGTCCACGATGGGGCGCGTGAACGCGTATTGGGTGTCGGTGTCCACGTTCATCTTGACGACGCCGTAGTCCAGGGTCTCCCGGATCTCCTCCAGGAGGCTTCCGCTGCCCCCGTGGAAGACCAGGTCCATCTCGGCCCCGGCGCCGTGCTTCGCCATGACGGCGGCCTGCCCCTCTCTGAGGATCGCGGGCTTGAGCTTGACCGCCCCGGGCTTGTAGTGCCCGTGGACGTTGCCGAAGGTGGCAGCGAAGGTGAAGCGCCCGATGTCGTGGAGGGCCTCATAGACCGCCACCATGTCCTCCGGCGTCGTGTAGAGCTTGTCGGCGGGGGTGTCCGCGGTGCCGGCGGAGCCGTCCTCCTCGCCCCCGACCACGCCCGCCTCCACCTCGAGGACGATGTCGTTGTCGGCGCACAGGCGCAGGTACTGCCGGGACAGGGCCATGTTCTCCTCCAGGGGGAGGACCGAGGCGTCCAGCATGTGGTTCTGGAAGAGGTTGTTCTCGCCTCGGGCCCGGCGCTCGGCGGTGGCCTGGATCAGCGGCTTCAGGAAGCCCTCGGCCACCTTGGGCTGGCAGTGGTCGGTGTTCAGGGCCACCAGGACGTCGTACCGCTCCGCCAGGCGATGGGCCGCCTCCGCCAGGACGATGCAGCCGAACGCGGCGTCCTTGTTGGCGAGTCCGGAAGCAAACTGGCCGGCCCCCGTGGAGAACTGGATGATTCCGTCGGATCTCGACTCGGCGAAGCCCTTCATGGCCGCGTTCAGGCTGATGACGGAGCTGACGTTGATGGCCGGGTAGGCATAGCCCCCCTTCTGGGCCGCCTGGAGCATCTGCCGGAACTGGGCGGGCGTCGCGATGGGCATGGTCTTGGACCGGGCGGAAGTGTGCGGTGCTGGAACGAACGGAAGATAAGGTGTGAGGACGCCTCGCGCGGCCCTACGCTGTTCGCTAGGATTGCCGCCGCCGCACGACCCGGAACCAGCGGGGAACCCAGGAGGCCAGCATGCGCGCCATCTCCCGTGTCATCGCGGCGGTCGTGACCGCCGCCGCCGTCGCCTCCCCACCCGCCCGGGCCCGGGTGGCTCACCGCCTGATGCCCGGGGGGCGGCCGTGAGCCTCCGCGGAGCCCGTGTGCTGGCCGGAGCCTTCGTGGTGCTCATGGCCGTGGCCGTGACCTGGCCGGGCGCGGTGCCCGCGGCGCGCATCGAGCCCCGGGTCCTCGGGCTGCCCTTCGCGTTCGCCTGGCCCGCGCTTTGGGTGGTCCTGTCCGGACCGATGCTCTGGTACGTGGACCGGGTGGAGCGCCGCCACCGCGCCAGCCGTGCCGACGGCGCCGACGGCCCTGACGGGGACGCGTGATGGAGCGCTGGGTCTTCATCACGGTCATCATCGCCGGCTACCTCCTGGTGACTCTGGCCATCGGCCTCCTGGCCGGACGCCGGGCCACACACTCGGTGGCGGGGTACGTGGCCGCCGACCGCAGCTTCGGGCTCCTGGTGATGTACTTCGTGACCGGGGCCACGGTCTTCTCCTCGTTCGCCTTTCTGGGCGGGCCCGGCTGGACCTACTCCCGGGGAGCCGCCGCCTTCTACATCCTGTCGTACGGCGTCCTGGGGATGATCCCGTTCTACTGGATGGGACCGAGGGCTGCGGCGCTGGGGCGCCGGTACGGCTTCGTCACGCAGGCGCAGCTCCTGGTGGGGCGCTTTCCGTCCCGGGGGCTGTCGGCCCTGGTGGCGCTGATGAGCCTCGTGGCCTTCGTGCCCTACGTGACGATCCAGATCCGGGGCGCGGGCATCGTCATCGAGGCCGTGACCAGCGGGCACGTCCCGCTCTGGTTGGGAGCCCTGGTGGCGTACGGCATCGTGGTGATCTACGTCCTGGCGTCCGGGGCCATGGCCGTGGGGTGGACCAACACGTTCCAGGGCATCTTCATGGTGGTCATCGCCTGGACGCTGGGCTTCTACCTTCCCCACCGCCTCTACGGCGGCGTTGGCCCCATGTTCGAGCAACTCGCCGCGGCCCGGCCGGAGCTGCTCACGCCGCCGGGCCTCACCAGCGCCGGCGACCCCTGGAGCTGGGGCTCGTACAGCACGTACATCCTGGTGAGCGCCGTGGGACTGATGATGTGGCCCCACCTGTTCATGAAAGCGTTCACGGCCAAGGACGACGACACGCTACGCCGGACGGTGATGCTCTTTCCGACCTTCCAGCTCTTCCTCATCCCCATCTTCCTCATCGGCTTCAGCGGCGTGCTCTTCCCCACCGCGCCCGACGACCCGGACTTCATCCTCCCCTTCATGATCATGAACACGGACCTCCCGGCGCTGGTCGTCGGGCTCTTCTGCGCCGGGGCGCTGTCGGCGTCCATGTCCACGGGAGACGCCCTGCTGCACGCCGCCGCTTCGGTGGTCGTGGAGGACGGGATCGGGCCCTTCCGGACCCTGGCCGACGAGACCCAGCGCACGCTCATGCGGGGCCTGGTCGTGGCGGTGGGTGCGCTGGCCTACTGGGGCGCGGTGGCGGGAGGCACCTCGCTCGTGCAGCTCCTGGCCACCGCGTACGGCATCGTGTCACAGCTCGCGCCCCCCATCGTGGCGGCCATGTACTGGCGCAGGGCCACGACGCCCGGCGTGGTGGCGGGACTGCTGGCGGGATGGGCTACGGCGGGCTTCTTCTACTTCAACCCGGCCCTCAAGCCTTTCGGTATGCACGAGGGCGTTGTGGGGCTCCTCGTCCATATTCCGGTGCTGGTAGGGGTCAGCCTGGCCACGAGAAGGCAGGACCCGGCCCACGCGGAGGGCTTCTGCGGGAGCCTGGACCGGCCCCGGACGGAGGTGACGTGAAGGACGACGACCGCACCGTGGATGGCGATCGGGACGCGGGCCTCGACCCGCGCCTGGAGCAGATCCGCGCCAGGATCCTCGAGCTGGACGAGGACCTCATCCGCCTCGTGGGCGAGCGCCGGGACCTGGCCCTGGAGGCCGGGCGCCTCAAGGAGGCGCTGGACCTCCCTCTCCTGGATCCCGCCCGGGAGGCGCGGGTGGTGCGCCGGGCCGCCCAGCGCGCCCGGGACCTGGGCATCGACGAGGAGCTCGTCCGGGACGTGATGTGGCGCATCATCGCCTCGGCGCGCCAGGCTCAGGAGCGGAGCACGAGCTGGGGCCCACCCGAAGAGACGACGTAGCGTCGAGGCGCCAGGCGCCTCAATCGTCCGCGAAGCGGCTCCAGCGGCGACGATTCATGGAAGCCACCACCTGGGAGGCCTTCCCGCGCGGCACCCGCAGCTCGTGGGTGAGGCCGTCCGGCGGCGTCACGCCCTGGATCAGGTGGGGGTTCAGGTCGCGCAGGCGTTCCGGGGCGAGCCCCAGGCTCTCCGCGAGGACCCGCAGGGACGTGCCCCCCGGGACCCAGACGCGGTCGTACTCGTACGGGCTGTCGGGCTCGAACTGGAAGCCGAGCTCCTCGGCCCGCGCCGACAGGATCGTCGCCGCCAGGATCTTCGGGACGTACTCCCGCGTCTCCCTGGGGAGGTGATGGACCACGTCCCAGTAGATGGCCTCCTCCCCCCTGCGGAGCCCGCTCCGGCGCAGAGCGCGATCCACGCGGCTGGGCCCGGCGTTGTAGGCCGCCGCGGCCAGATACCACGACCCGTACCGGTCGTGCAGCCACTGGAGGTAGACGAGGGCGGCCTCGGTGGCCCGAACGGGATCCCGGCGCTCGTCGACCCAAGCGTCCACCCGCAGGCCGTACTCCTTGGCGGTGGGGCTCATGAACTGCCACATTCCCACCGCCGCGACCCTGGAGCGGGCGCGCGCGGAGAAGCCGGACTCGACCATGGCGAGATAGAGGAGCTCCTGGGGCATGCCCCGTTCCCGCAGGCGATCACGAATGAGCTTGGAGTAGAGCCCCTCCCGCTCCAGAAAGCGCTGGAAGATCGCCCTCTGGTCCCCCTGGTAGTGCCGCATCCAGTACTCCACCCGCTCGTTGACCTCCACGGGCAGGCGCTCGACCAGGTCCTCGGGCGCGTAGACCACCGCACGATCGAGCTCCGGCGGCGCCGATGCCCACCCGTTCGCCCCCGAGATGGCCACGGCCCCACACAGGGACAGCAGCAGGGGGCGGCGGCGGGTACTCGGGGGTTCGGTCTCTTCGGGCCTGCGGGTCATCGGTCCCTCCTCGTCGTCCCCTCCCGGGCGCGACCGTTCACGGTCCTCCGCCGGCATGGCGGTGGGGGCGAGGCGGCGGCGGGGGGGCGGAACGTATCAACAGAGGTCGTACGTTCCCCATTCGTGAAAAGGTCCGCCCCGCGTAAGGGCGGAGGCGGACCCTGGGATCGGCGCGGGCCGGCGGCGGCCCGGTCGCCTCAGCCGTCCTGGGGCGGATAAACCGAGATGGCGCTCTGGCGGCCCCGGAAGGTCTCGAAGGTCACGACGCCGTCGGCGACGGCGAAGAGCGTGTCGTCCTTGCCACGACGCACGTTCCGGCCCGGGTGGAACTTCGTGCCCCGCTGCCGCACCAGGATGGCGCCAGCGCGGACCTGCTCGCCTCCGTACCGCTTGACGCCCAGGTACTGCGCGTTGCTGTCGCGCCCGTTTCGGCTGGAGCCGACGCCTTTCTTGTGAGCCATGGCCGCTAGGTCCCTGTCCCGGAACGAAGCGCGTCCCTAGAGGACGACTTCGTCCACGCGGATCTCGGTGAATCCCTGCCGGTGTCCCTGCTTGCGCCGATAGCCCTTCCGGCGCTTGCGCTTGAACACGATCAGCTTCTTGTCCCTGCCGTGGCGGAGCACCTCGGCCTTGACCAGGGCCCCATCCACCACCGGAGCGCCCACGGACACCGCGTCTCCGTCCGACGTCAGGAGAACCCGGTCGAACTCGACGGACGCACCCGGCTCAACGTCCAGGCTCGGCACACGGAGCCGGCGCCCGGGCTCGGCCCGGAACTGCTTACCACCCGTCTGGAAAACGGCGTACATGGTCACCTGCGGCTTCGGATCTGGAGCGTCACAAACGCTGAGCGACAGAGCCTGTAAAGCTTATCCCGGGAGGGACTCAGGTCAAGACCCGACGGTCGAGATCAGCGCGTGGCGTACTTGTCCGTCACGTCCGTCCCGGCCGGTCCCGACAGCAGGCGGAAATCGTCCTGGCGCAGCAAGGGGTCGTCCCTCAGGCTCAGATCGAGCCTGGTTGCCCTCAGTCGGTTCAGGAAATCGGGCTCGCTCTCCAGCACCTGGAGCGCCACCTCGGGGTGGAGCCGGATCACGAGGGAGCGTTCGGAGCCGGCGGCCGCCGCCCGCTTGACGCTTCGCTCGATGCGGCGCACGACCGTGGCGGGCGTGTTGACGCGCCCGCTGCCCGCGCAGTGGTCGCAGATCTCCGTCAGGGAGTGGAAGAGCGACGGCCTCACGCGTTGCCGGGTCATCTCGATCAGGCCCAGGCTGCTCACCTCGAACGCCCTGGTGCGGGCGCGGTCCCTCCCCAGGTGGCTCCGCATCTCGTGGAGGACCTTGTCCCGGTTCTCCTGGGACTCCATGTCGATGAAGTCCACCACGATGATGCCACCGACATCCCTCAGGCGAAGCTGCTTGGCGATCTCCCGGGCCGCGTCCAGGTTGGTCTTGAGGATGGTCCGCTCCGGGTCCTTCTTGCCCGTAAAGCGTCCCGTGTTCACGTCGATCGAAACCAGGGCCTCGGTGGGCTCGATGATGATGTAGCCCCCGGACTCGAGCATCACCTTCTTCTGGAACGCCTTGTGGATCTCGTCCTCGATGCCGTGCAGGTCGAAGAGCGGCACCTCCCCGTCGTGGAACCGCACGCGGTCCAGGAGGTCCGGATCGACGCTCTTCACGTACTGGACGATCTCGCCGTGGATCTCCCGGGAATCCACGATCAGGGCGTCGAACTTGTCGCTGAAGAGGTCCCGGATCACGCCGCTGATGAGCTTGGCCTCCCGGTGGACGCACGCGGGCGCCTTCTGGCTCGCGGAGCGGCGCTGCGTCTTCTTCCAATTCGCGTGGAGGCGGTTGAATTCCTTCTCCAGGGTCTCGCGTGTCACCTCCTCGCCCACCGTGCGGACGATGACACCCCCGGAGTCCGGCGGGATGATGGCTTTGGCCATCTTGCGCAGGCGGCTGCGCTCCTCCCTGCCCTCGATCTTCCGGCTCACGCCGACGTGGGAGGAGAAGGGCATGTAGACCAGGAAGCGGCCCGGCAGGGACACCTGGGCCGTGAGGCGAGGGCCCTTGGTGCCCATGGGCTCCTTCGTGGCCTGGACCAGGATCTCCTGGCCCTTCTGGAGCTGGTCCTGGATGGGAGGATAGCGGCGCGAACGGCGGCCGTTGCCCCCGCCGTTCCCGTCGTCATCGTCGTCGTCGAGCTCGTTGCCGAGGTCCGACACGTGGAGGAAGCCCGCTTTGTCCGTGCCGATGTCCACGAAGGCCGCCTGGATGCCGGGAAGCACCGCTTCCACGCGTCCCAGGTAGACATCGCCGACCAACCGGCCCTGATCGGGCCGGTCGAACATGATCTCGACGAGCTGCTTGTCTTCCAGGAGCGCCACCCAGGATTCCTGGGGGGTGGCGCTCACGAGGATCTCACGCCTCAAGCGTTCATCACTCCTTTGGATCGGCGTCCGGCGGCCTGGGGCCGCCCGAATCGTCCCAGTCCCGCGGGGGGCAGTGGCTGCCCCCGCCGCGGGTCCTGGCGACCTCCGGGCGGTCTCCGCCTTGTCCGGAGCCGCTCTAGTCCGAGTGGACCGGTTCCCGGGACGGGCGCGCGACGCGCGCCGCCTCGGCAACGGGTCCCCGGCGTCCGTCACCGCCCGCCGCCTCGGCCAGGAGGTAGCGCGCGATGACAAGTCGTTGGATCTCGCTGGTGCCTTCGCCGATCTCGCACACCTTGGCGTCACGGGCCATGCGCTCGACCGGGTATTCGTCCGTGTAGCCGGCGCCACCCATGAGCTGGATGCACTCGAGCGTCGCCTTCATGGCCAGCTCGGAGGCGAAGAGCTTGGCCATGGCCGCCTCCTTGCCATACGGACGGCCCGCCTCCTTCAGCCAGGCCGCGTGGTACGTGAGGTGCCGCGCCGCCTCGATCTCCGTGGCCATGTCCGCGAACCGGAACTGCACCTGCTGGAACTCCCAGATCTTCCTGCCGAACTGCCGGCGCCCGTCGGCATACCGCAGCGCGACCTCGAAGGCGCCCTCGGCCAGGCCGAGGGACAGGGCCGCGATGCCGATGCGGCCCGAATCCAGTGTCTTCATGAAGTTGATGAAGCCCCGCCCCTCGTCACCGAGGCGGTTCTCGGTGGGCACGAAGACGTCTTCCAGGTAGAGCTCCCGGGTGTCCGACGCCCTCCAGCCCATCTTGTCCTCCTTCTTGCCCGCGCGGACCCCCTCGGTGAAGGCCAGATCCTCGCGGTGCCCCATCCCCACCTTCCGGGCCCGCTCCACATCCACCGTGGGCTTGGTCACCACGAACGACGTGATGCCGCGGGCCCCCACGCCCGGCTCGGTCACGGCCGTCACGATGAAGATCTCCCCCACTCCGGCATGGGTGATGAAGATCTTCGATCCGTTCAGGCGATACCCGCCATCCTCCGGGACGGCGCGGGTCCTCGTGCCGCCGGAATCGGAGCCCGCGCCGGGCTCCGTCAGGCCGAACCCACCCAACACCTCGCCCCGGGCCAGCAGGGGCACGAAGCGCTCCCGCTGGTCCGGCGTGCCGAAGTCCAGGATGGGCGTGGTGCCCAGGGTCGTGTGGGCCGACACGGTGATGGCGTGGCTGGCATCCACCCGGGCCAACTCCTCCACGGCCAGGATGTAACTGAGCGTGTCCAGGCCCAGCCCGCCGAGCTCCCGGGGGATGGGAACGCCCAGGAAGCCCATGTCGGCCATGGCCTTCACGGTCTCCCAGGGGAACTCACTCGTGGCGTCCAGCTCACGGGCCACGGGCTGGATCACCTCCTCGGCGAACGCGCGTACCTCCCGGCGAAAGCGCTCGTGCTCCGTCGTCAGATAGCGTTCCATGCCTCCCTCGTCACCGGCGGTCGGTCTCTCATGCTCCTGGCCCAATTGCCCAAGGAAAGCTATCCCCGGGTCCGCTGTCCTCAAAGTGGAGGCGACCGGCGTCCGCTCGGATGGGTCCCCCGTAGCGGTCGCCGCGGCCACCGGCGTCCTCTCCGGAATACCGCGGAAGCGCGCCTCCACATGGACTGGTGTCCTGTCGCGGAACACCAGTGAGACCCAGCGGACCGAAGGGGTGTTCCCGCGCCGGGCACTCCGGTGGCCGATCGCTCCTCCCATCCCCTGGACCCTACCGCTCCCTCCGCACGCCTAGTGTCCTGTCCCAGAAGTTCGGTGAGCACCGAGGGCGCCTACCACGAGCTTCCCGAAATCGTACCGCATGACGCCCCACTGATCCTCGATGACGCGGTAGCCCGTGGGCCCGGGGAGGATTCCCGAGACGCTCTCCTCCATCGTACCGGCTATGGCAGAAGCCACGACCGTCCCGGTTGCGGGGTCGATGACCTCCACCAGAAAGCGGTACATGTGGTTCACTCGCGCGAGACTCTGATCCTGAGCATCCCTCAGCGAGGGCGTGTAATCCGGCTCCGGGAGGATGGCCCACACCCAGAGGAGTCCCTGGGCATCCTCCACGAGTCGGTTGAGGATCGCTGAAGGAGCCTTGCCCGCGTGCGGGTCCCATGTCTCGTCGCTTGGCTGATCGGGAAACGCGGAGCCGCGCACGGCCACGCGCCGGTATTCCGTTCCGTCGAGTCCCCACTCCGTGATGGCGAGCCGGTAGGCGGGTGAAGCCCAGAACCTCCCCGAGCGGCGACCCGCCGCCAATACACGACGAGGTAGGATCTCCGCGGCGTCGGGCACCCCGAAACGCAGGCTGTCCCGCCCGTCCGGCTTGATGACGCGGAAGAGAGGGGTGCCCCACGCGGCGACCATGTGGCCATCGGACGTAAGTGCGACGGCGTTGAGGGGCGGGAGGGCTACGTGCGACATCTTCCGCACGAACTCCAACTCCGGAGAGAAGACCGACCAGGTGCCGGCGTTGTCCCGGACATGGACCGTGTCGCCTGGGCCGATGAGAGCCTCGGCAAGGCCCTCCATCTCGCCCGGACCCTCCCCGGGGCGTCCCAGGGTGCCGACCACGTGCCCGTCCATATCCCACGCCACCACCACGCCGGGGGTCCAGCCGGGGCAGTAGACCCGGTGCCTGGAGTCCACGGCCGGTGCGCCCACGGGGTCCAGCCCCGGCGGAGACCCGGACCCACCGATGGAGCCCATCCTGATCCAGAAGATGCCACACGCGTCCGACGCCGAATCACACGGCCGCACGTCCTCAACGCGAGACACCTCCTGGATGGACTGCGCGCCACGGCCCCCCGCGTCGGCGCAGGCCCACGCCACGAGGAGCGGAAGGCCGTTCGCGAGTCGTCGGGTCAACCTGGACAGGGGAGTGCGCGAGACCACCGCCGGCCGGTGTCCTACGTCAGGGGATGTCGGAAGGCCATACGAAGCTATCCCCGGGTCCCCTGTCCTCAAAGTGGAGGCGTCACGGCCCGGAGCTGGTCCGCGGCCCAGCGCCTCGATGGACGGGCTGAGAGGGTTGTGGGGCTCCGCGCGGGAAGCAGCGAGGCGCAATGCTCTGGCGTCTA
>DASWKP010000092.1:0-21422 GCA_036396575.1 Longimicrobiales bacterium
GCGTCCGCCGACGAGGTCCTGGAGCACGCGCCCTGGCTCCAGATCCTGGGTGAGGAGCGGGTGCCGTGAGCGGCGGAAGCATCCTCTTCATCGACCGCGTCGTCCCGCCCCTCGAGGCCGGGACGTACCAGGTCTCGGTGCGGCAGACCCTACGCCACGACCCCGGCGGCGCGGAGGGCGAGGCCATCGACGAGGCGTACGCGCTCACCCGGCGCTTCGTAGTGCGGGGAGAGCGCTTCCGCCTGGACCCGGGTGAGGTGGGCGCCGTGTTCCCGCCGGCGAATAACCAGGGGGAGTACGGCAACGTCCTGCCCCACGTCGTGCTGACCCGCCGCACCCTGCCTTGGGAGCGCTCTCCCGACGGCTCGGACGAGGGCCGGTCGTGGCTCGCCCTTCTGCTCTTCGACGACGACGACCCGCCGGTGGTGACCTCCACGATTCAGGTGGGGGACCTGGGACGGGGGCCCTTCGCCCGGGATGCCGGGAGCCCGGCCACGTCCGCCAGCACCCTTCCCGCCGACGCCGTCTCCTGCGAGGACGGCTTCCGGGCCCTGGGCCTGGACTTCGCCACGGAGCAAGGCGAGCGCTGGTCGGACGGATGCCAGGCCATCGACGTGCCCGTGGAGCTGTTCAGCCGGGTGGCGCCCAGCCTGGAGGATCTGGCGTGGCTGGCTCATGCCCGGGAGGTGGCCGCAGGCAGGAAGGCCGTTAGGGGCGGCGGCACCGGCTCCGGGGACGGGGACGACCAGGGCCCCACCACCTGTAGCGTCCTCGTGGGCAACCGCCTGCCGGCGCCGGGCGCCCACTGCACGGTGCACCTGGTCAGCCTGGAGGGGATGGGGGCCCTCCTGCCGTCAGGGGAGGACTACACGCCCGCCGGGTTCGTCCTTGCGGGGGGAGGGAAGGCCCGGACCATCCGCCTCGTGTCTCTCCATCGCTGGAGCTACACGTCCGCGGATCCCGCGGAGAGCTTCGAGGGTCACCTCACCCGGCTGGACACGGGTCCGCTCCAGCGGGGTGCCGTGGCCGTGGACGACGATGGCGACGGGGACGCCGCTGCCACCGTGGCCGGCGCCCTCGCTATGGGCTACACGGCCCTGGACCATCACACGCGCCAGGGGGACCGCACCGTGTCGTGGTATCGCGGGCCCCTGGTGCCCTTCCAGGTGCCGCCCACCGTCTTCATCCCGGGTCCCGACCCCTCCACCGGCCTGCCGCCTCAGGCCGTCGCGGGCGCCGACCAGCTCGTGCGTTATGACCCGGGCACCGGGCTCATGGACGTGACCTACGCCGCGGCCTGGCAGATGGGCCGCCTCCTGGCCCTGCAGAGCCAGGGGTTCGCCACCGGGCTCCGGGGGTGGCGGCGGGACAACGTCGCCAGGACCCTCCTGAGCGCCCGCCACGACGTGGTGCGGGGGCGCCTGGGCGCAGCCATCGACTTCCCGGAGGACATTAAAGACGGGCCCGCCATGCTCCGCGCGGGCGCCCGCTTCCTCGCGGCGCACTTGAGGCCGGACGCGGTGCGCGGCGTGGCCACGGCGGTTCCGGCGGCGTCCGTCACGGCGCCGGGCGACGGGCCTGTCGAGACGTTGCCGCCGGCTCCGCGGCTCACGGCCCGCTCGGCCCACTTCGAGGCCCTCCATGCCCGGGCCACGGATCCCGGCGCGGTCGCGGCGGTCCACGCCGGGACCCCGGTCCCCGAGGAGATCGGGCGGTGGCTCCGCCGCCTGGGGAGTCTCCACGGCATCCCCTTCTCCTACCTGGTGCCCGACGAGGCCGCCGTGCCCCCCGAGTCCATCCGTTTTTTCCAGGTAGACCCCAACTGGATCCACGCCCTCGTCGAAGGCGCTACGAGCCTGGGCAAGTCCAACCGGGCGGACGCGGTGCACGACGCCGTGTTCGCGCCGCGTCTCCACGCCGCGTCCCGGGGCGCAGCCCCCGGGGGAAGGGAGGGCCACCCCCTCACCGGGTTCCTCCTCAGATCCGCCGTGGTGTCCGGGTGGCCCGGCCTGGAGGTCACGGTCCTGGATGCCGCGGGCGAGGTCCTCGACCCCGTCCGCATGGAGCGCCTCACCCCGACCCTCCTCCTGGTGCTGGTGGAAGGGGTCGTTCACAGCGTGGACGTCCACGAGCCCCCCGAAGGGCTCCACTTCGGCATCGACGTGACGTTCGACAAGGGGCTCCGGTACGTCACCGTGCCCGCGGGCGCGCCGCCCCACACCCGCCCCGGCGACCCCATCACGTCGGCGAAGCCGGTGCCCGTTCGGGACCGGGGGGGCCGCGCCCTTGCGGTGGCCGCCCTGGCGCGGGCCCTGGGCGAGGCCCTGGCCGCCGCCCGCGGCAACGACGACCGGGACGGCAACGCCCGTCCCTTCGGCCCCGCGGAGCTGGCGCTCCAGATGGTGGAGGGAGGGCAGAGCGTGATCTTCGTCAACCGTCCCACGGGTGGGTAGCCGCATGGCCGACACGCTTCTGGTCCCCATGGAGGTCACCGCCCTGTGCGTGGGCGCGGACGACGTCAACGGCACGTCCGAGGCGCCCTGGGGCACCGTCCACTTCGCGGGGCTGGCGCCGGACTTCTCCCGCATGCCCTGGGTGGCCCGGACGGAAGGCTCCTCCGTGGTGGAGAACGACGGGCCCAACGTGGGCGCGGCCGTGGAGCGGGCCCTCTTCCAGGAGGCCTCCCCGCCCCTGGAGCAGGGAGTCCACGTCCACTGGGTGCTCCCGGCGGCCCTGGCCCACGGCGTCACCGACGACCAGGGGGCGGTGCGCTTCCGGGCCGCCCCGAACCGCTGGCTGGTGGTGCGCCTGGCCAGCGACCGCGGGGACCCCTCCGCGCCCCGCCACCACCGGCGGGCCTGGATCGTCGAGAGCGACCGCCTGTGGGACGCCTCCGGCGAAGACGACCCCCTCCCCACCAACGCCCTGAGCCGGGCGGTGCCCCTGAACCCTCCCCCGGACCCGGAGTCCATCCCCAACCGGCCTTTCCTGAACGTGGGCCGCGTCTTCCCCTGGGAGGGGTGGTCCGAGGACCCGAAGGCCCCTCGTATGCGTCCCTTCACCGCAGTGGGGTACGGCGCGCTCACGTACGCCGCCTACGCCCACGCGCCCAACGTCTTCGGGATGTACGACCCCCTGGAGGACGTGGACACGGCCCTGTGGCCCCCGGCCACCACCCGCATCTCCTATCTGGTGGTGGGCTGGTATGCCGACCCCGGCGCCGATCCCCTGGCCGGGCTCGCCCTCCCGCTGGACGGCACCCCGGGGGATGTGGTGGCGGTCGTCGAGGAGGCCCTGGGCTGGACGTTCGACCCCGGGGAGGGGGAGGCCAGTCCCAGGCGCACCGTCTGCCACGGCTTGCTCCGGGACATCTCCTGGGACCCGCGGCACACCCGGTACGTCCGCCCCCCAGGCAAGGCTCCAGTGGCGGTGGCGGTGGGGAACAGCACCGCCGAGGCCCTGTCCGCCCTTCTGGCCCACCGGGTCCTGCCCAGGCACCTCCAGCAGGGCGAGCAGGTCCTGAACGCCGTCCAGCTCGGCCTGCTGCACCGGCTGGCCCATCCCGACGGGCTGTTCGAGATGGAGGAGGCCCTCCACCAGAGCGCGTTCGCCGCCTCTCACGGCGGCACGGTGTGGGCCGTGCGGCCCCGGCTGCCCGAAGGCGAGGCCCTCAGCGCTCCCGGCGACGGAGCGGATACCGCGCTTCCCGAGGAGCTGGCGGGGGACCTGAACCACCTCAACGTGCTTCAGAAGCGGCACGACGCCCTGGTGCGGGAGGTGGCTGCTCTGCGGAGCCAGGTGTTCGCCGACTGGCACCGGTACCTGGTCCTGGAGTACCCGGGCGCCACGCCTCCGTCGGACCTTCTCGACGCGGACGACGCCTTCCACTACCTCCGGTACACGGTGATTCCGGCCCTGGACGGGCTCGTGGACAGGGACCTCCCGGGGCTGGAGGCCCGGCTCCGGGAGCAGGTGGAGCGGGTGGAGGGCGCGCTCGACCCGGACCTCGTCCTGACCCCCACGCCCGGGCCCCGCTTCTGGCGGCCCGCCGACCCCGTGGTACTCCTGGCCGGGGAGGACCTCCTCGCCCGTTACCGGCGCAGGGGCGGGCAGAGCCCGGGCGAGGGGGGCCACCTGAGGTGCCGGCTGCCTTCGGCCCTCATCACGCGCATGGAGGTGGCATCGGGCCTTTTCACGGTGCGGACCGGCGACCTCCCGGGAATCCCGGACCCCGCGGCGCCCCCGGACGCGGCCGTCGCCGACGTCCTGGGCGGGCTCGTGGGGGAGGCGTTCTTCCTGGACCCCGACCAGGCCTGGATCCTGGCCCACGCCGCCGCAGGCGCGGATCCTGGCGAGCTGTGGAAGGACATCCGGGAGGCGCAGGAGTCCCTCTTCGAACAGGGCGGGGGCGGGGGCGTGACCTTCCATGGCACCCTCCCGGCCCCCCTGGCCGTGAGCCCCTGGGCGGCGCCCTGGCTACCCCTCGCCCTGGAGTGGGAGGTGGAGCTATACCCCCTCCGGGACGGGAACCTCGACGGGGGTGCGGAGCGCTACGGCCAACGCTTCATCGCCGACCGCTTCAGCCTGGAGGACGCCATCGAGCTGGTGGATCCCGGGCCCTTCCCCGAGCGCCTTCCGCCCATGGAGGTCTACCGGGGCTCGGCGGTGCTCGCGCACGGCGCGGAGGTCAACATCCGCTCCCAGATCGACCGCTTTCTCCACGACTTTCCCGACGACCCCGCGGCGGCCGAGCTGAGGGCCATCCGGGCGGACCTGGAGTTCTCGATGATGGCCCAGGCCTTGGGGGGCTTCCACCAGGCGCTGGTCATGCGCCGCCAGACCCTCCAGTTGGCCGTGGCGGACCCCCTGGCGGTCCTGTCCGGAGCCCTGCGCTCCCGCTTCTCCAACGTCACGGTCAAGGGGGCGGTGGGGGAGGAGAACACGCTGGCGCCCGTGCCCGAGGGGGGGTACAACCCCCTCCGGGCCGGCTTCCTGCGCCTGCGTCGCCTGTGGATCGTGGACGCATTCGGGCAGAAGCGGGAGGTGGCGCCCGCCCCCGGCGAGGTCGTGCGCGCGGGCAGCCTTACGCCTCGACTGGACGATCCGGGACGGTCCCTCATGGCGCTGCCGCCTCGACTCAGCCAGCCGGCTCGCCTCTACTTCCGCTGGCTGTCGGCGGCGGACGACCAGGTGGAGATGAACAGCCACCCCGCCAGCTCGCCGGTGTTCGGCTGGGTGCTCTTCAATCACCTGGACCGGAGCCTGATGATCTTCGACGCCGGTGGGAATGCCCTGGGCTCGCTGAGTGCCCGGGGGCCCGTCTGGCAGGGGGCCCCGGGGAGCGACCAGACCTTCGACAGGCCCATCGATGACGTCTTCGCCGACGCCAATCCCCGGCTCCGGGATTTCGCCCTGGGGGTGCACGGACACCCCGAAGCGGGCCGCTTCGTGGCCGACCTGCTGGCGGCCATCGACCGGACCGTCACCCTGATCCAGCCCGGGGGCGGCGACCCGAGCCTCCCGGTCCTCTTGGGCCGTCCCCTGGCCCTGGTGCGGGCCTCCCTGGGGCTCGAGCTGGAGGGCCCGCCCGCCCTGGACCAGTCGTGGCGCGCCTTCGCCGCCGCGGTCGAAGCCGACTCCCCCGGGGAGGACCGGGACGCGGCGGGGTTCCCGGACGTGGCCGTCCCGGTGCGCCTGGGGGACCTGGCCAAGATCGACGACGGCCTGGTCGGGTACTTCGTGGACGTCGGCGGCCCCGACGCCTACCGCACGTTCTATGCGGCAGGCGCCGCTGGGGGCGGCTCGGTGGTGCCCCCCCGGGCGGATCGGCTCCTGGTGCGCGGCCGGCCCGGCGCCGAGCCGCTGGTGGTCTCCATGCTGGTGGACCCCAGGGCTCCGGTCCACGCCACCACGGGCCTCCTCCCGGTCAAGCAGATCCGCATCCCACCGGACATGTACGGCGAGGCCCTCCGGTCCCTGGCCGCCACTTTCCTGGCCACGCCCGTCCTCACCCCCGTGGCCCACCTGGCCCTGCCCGTGGCGCGCCAGGGTGGCTTCCGCTGGTCCTGGGTGGAGCGAGGGGCGGACGGCTGGAGCGAAGGCCCCATTGCCGAGATCGACCCCAACGCCACCACCTTCACGCCGCAGCGCATCGCCGAGGGCTGGCTGAAGCTCAACCGCGACGACGCGCCACCCGACGAGCCCGCAGGCCCGTGACGGGCCCCGACCCCTCCCATCCCCCGGCGAGCATGAGCAAGCACCCGAGCCTGGCCTTCTCCCTGGACCGCCTGACGCTCTTCATCACGGACGATCCGAGTCGGAACGAGCGGACCCTCTTCCTGGCGAACCGGACGGGCTCGGACCTGGCCCTGCGCGGCGGCGTGCCCGTGCCCGAGGGGGACATCACGCCCTCCGGGCCCACGTCCATCTACCTGTCCTTCGGCGACCTCCTGAGCGACGAGGAGATGTCGTCTCTCCACATCACCGCGGAAGGCTGGGTCGCGGCCTACTTCGGCGGGACGTTCGCGGGTTGGGCGCTCTGTCCCAGGGAGGACCTGGCCCTCCGGGACGGCGACGGCGTGTCCTTCGCCATCACCGGCCTGCGCGTGGGAGGCCAGCCGCGCCCCGGGACGCTCACCGTGGATTCCCGCAACGTCCCGGGGCTCCGGGACGACTCGGTGCAGCTCAAGGTGGTGGTGCAGAACCCCCATTCCGGCCTCCGGGACCTGGCCCTCGACCACACCTTCCTGGGCGGCAACGTCGTCTACACCACCGAGGACGAGGGTAGCCCCATCCGGAACCGACTCTACTTCGCGTTGAGCAACCCGTCTCCCGACAGCCCGCTCGTGTCTCCCGACACCCCGTGGGGGCCCAGGCCACCTATCTTCAACGTGTCCTTCGTCTTCGCCTCGCCGCCGGGATACGGGGCCCTCACCACGCCCGGGAGCACCGCGTTCATGACGCTGGACCTGGCCGAACAGCACGGCGACGACTGGGAGATCGAGAAGCGAGCCCTGGGCGACGTCCCCTGGTGGCAGATCCGACCCAGGTCCCACGAGGTCCTGGGGACGGGGGTCCGGGCCAGCGTGGAGCTTGTCCTGGGTGACCTGGTGGTGGACCTCCCGGTGGGCGACGCACCGGACGTGACCCTCGTGTACGTCCAGTACGCCAACGTCCCTGGCTACAACGACGGGTTCCTCACCCTGGAGGTGGTCAAGGATGCGGGTCCCGCCGTCGTGGACTTCTGGGCGGATCCGGCCAACGTCCCCCTGGGCACCCCCCAGGGCACCACCACCCTCCACTGGAAGACCCGCAACGCCGACGAGGTGTCCTTCCAGGGCGCCCACATCCCCGACGAGCTCTACGGACCCGAGGGGCAGGGCCCCCTGGCGGACCTCCTGTCCGTCAGGAAGGGCGACGAGATCACCGTCACCGCGCACCGCAGGGGGGGTGGGGGGTCCATGGCCCGGGAAGCCTCCGGGGGCGTGAGCGTGAGCCGGACCCTCCGGATCGGGGGCGCCTTCCAAGCGGGGACGGGGTTCGCTCCCATCGGAGCGATCCTGGCGCCGAAAGGCACGGCACGCGCCGTTCTGGTCCAGACGGACGACTGGGGCGCCACGAAGCTGGCGTTCTTCGATTTGAAGGACCACCATGTTCACGACGCCGTGGACCTGGCCTCGGTGATCGATCCTGAGCGCGGCACCCAGCACACGACCCGCTCCGTGTGCGCCAGCCCCGACGGTCGGACGGTGTACGCGGTGGTGCAGACCCGGAAGGACGAAGAATCGGCGTGGTACACCACGTCCATCGTCGCCCTGGACGTGGAGACGCGGGCCGCGCGCCTGGGGCTGTCCCTGGGCGAGCTGACCGCCTTCTCCTCCCCCAACCTCCTGGTCAGCCCCGACGGAAGCGCGCTGGTGGTCACGTCGGTCCTGGGTTCGGAGGCCCACCGGGACGTCGTCGTCATCGACCCCGCGGACTTCCAGGTCGTCCGGACCTTCGAGTGGCCCTTCGCTCTGGAGCTTCCCAACGTGCCCCAGCCCCTGGGGCTGGACCGGGATGCGCGCCGGCTCTTCGTGCACTTCTTCGAGCGGGTGTCGGTCATGAGCCTGGACGAGGGGATGGTACTGGGGGAGATCGACATGTCCCACGAGCTCGGCAAGGATGTCCTGATCCTGGGCGGACTGGTCAGCCCGGACGCTTCCCGCGTCTACTGCCTCGCCTGGCACGAGGGGCGCGGCAAGTACATCGATCCGCCTCAGCTCCAGGTGATGTCGCTGACCGTCGATCCCGTGACGGGCAGCATCTCCGTCGCAGAACGGGCGGAGCTGAAGCGGGACCGGAACGGACAGGTCTGCATGACCCTGAGTCCCGACGGGCGCAACCTCTACGTCGCTCCGCCCGACCGGATCGTGCGGGTGGACACCGGCCGTTGGATCGTGGAGCCCGTTATCTCCGGCAGTGACGGCGCGTTCGTCCCGCGGGTGCTGGCCCTGGATGCCCAGGGTGAGGTCCTGCTGGCGTCCGGCCACGTCTGGGAGCCGGACGACAAGGTCACCATCGTGAACGTCCCCCGCCCACACCGGAGCTGAGAGGACATCCGCCCCCTACAGCAGCCCCCGAATCCACCCTCCGTCCACGGCCACGGACTGCCCGGTGATGTAAGAGGCGCGGTCCGATGCCAGGAAGGCGGCCATGGCCCCGAACTCCCGGGGCTCGCCCACCCGGGCCATGGGTATCTGCGCGTTCCACCGGTCGAAGATCGCCGCCTGGTCCACGTGCTCTCCCCCGGCCATCCGCTCGGCGAGCTCGTCCAGACGCTCCGTGCGGGTGTAGCCGGGCATGAGGTTGTTCACGGTGACGCCATAGGGTGCCACCTCATTGGCCAGGGTGCGGGCGAAGCCGGTGACCGCGGCGCGGATGGAGTTGGACAGGATGAGCCCGTCCACGGGCTGCTTCACGGCGATGGAGGTGACGTTCAGGATGCGCCCCCAGCGACGCTCCCGCATGCCCGGGAGAACGCCGTCCACCAGGACGAGGACGCTCTCCAGGGTCAGGCGGTAGGCCCGGCGCCAGGCCTCCAGGTCGTGGTCCCCGTAGGGGCCAGCCGGGGGGCCCCCGGTGTTGGTGAGCAGGATGTCCACGCCCCCCATCGTCTCGATGGCCGCGCCCACCAGGGCCCGGGTCTGGCCCTCCTCCCCCAGGTCGACGGCGCGGGCGTGGACCGTGGCCCCTCCCGCCGCCAGAGCGGCGCGCGCCTCCTCGAGCGCCTCCTCGCCCCGGGCGCACAGGAACAGCTCGCACCCTTCGGCCGCCAGCTCCTCAGCCACCGCCCGGCCCAGCCCCCGGCTCGACGCCGCCACCAGCGCCCGCTTGCCCCGGATGCCCAGGTCCACGGGTCAGCCCTCGTCGTGAAAGTAGGTGTCCGTGCCGTCCAACCAGTCGGCCCTGGGCGGGCAGAAGACGTCCAGGTCCAGCGTGGGCTCCAGGGCCTGCGCCCGGTGGGGCACGTGGGACGGGATGTGGAGCATCTCGCCGGCGCGCACCACGACCTCCCGCTCGCCGTCCTCGCCCAGCCAGAACTGGAGCGCCCCCTCGAGGATGTAGGTAAACTGCTCGTTTTCGTGGGAGTGCTTGGGGACGACGCATCCCTCATCCAGGAAGACCTGGGCCAGCATGGCCCGCTCGCCCGTGACGAGCTTGCGGCGCAGGCAGGGGGTGACGGGCTCCCAGGGCAGGCTCTCCCACGGGATGTGACGGACGCTCTCGCTCATGGCCGGGACTCCGGTTGACGGTCGGAAGGACCTGGCCAATGGGCGCTGGTTCCGGGGTCCTGTCAACGGGTGCGGGCCGTCGGCGGGCGCTCCAGGGGCGCGGCCCCGACCGCCGGATCTCTCCGCTGGGAAGCTCGATGAGGATCCAATGGTCACCCTCGAGATCGGCCCCAGCGAGCCGCGCCGTCCAGTCGTGGCCCGCGATCCTCGCTCCGTCATCTCCTGGGCGCGTTCCCTCCAGGATCTCGCGGGCCGCAATGCGGACCCCCCCGGGGGAGGCGGTTCCGGCCACCGTCCAGGTGACGGGCGTCCCGACTTCGTGCGACCACGTGCCGGCGATGGAGTCCCCACGCTGTTCGAGGGTGAGCACCGACGGGGACATGCGCTGAACCGTGACGGATCCATCCCGCTCCCGGCGGATCGCGTTGGCCCAGGACATGTCCCAGGTGCCGCTGACGTCCGCCGTTTGGGCCTCGACCGGGACGGGGTGCGCGGCGGCCAGGCTCAGGGCCCAGAGCGGGGCCGGGGCCCAGGCCAACAGGCTCGCCATGATCCGGCCCGCGATCCCCCTCCGGCGCCTCACACACCCGCGGGTCGTCATCCTCGTCGTCATGCGTCCTCCTCCGCGCCAGGTTTACCCGTCCGTCAGGATACTAGATAATAGTGTAAGCTAAGTAGTATCACTATAGCTTGCGTGCAACCCCCTGGCGGCGTCCGCGCGGGTCCCCCGGGATCCGCCCCCGGCCCATCCGGGTATGAGCGCCGTCGGACCCGGCGCCCACCGAACCGGAGCAGCCCCGTGGCGGACGACAAGAGGAAGAGCGAAGCGGAGTGGCGGGAGATCCTCACTCCCGAGGAGTTCCGCGTGATGCGGGACAAAGGCACCGAGCGCGCGTTCACCGGCGAGTATTGGGACACCACGGATCGGGGCACCTACCGGTGCCGGGGGTGCGGCACGGCGCTGTTCTCGTCCGACGCCAAGTTCGACGCGGGGTGCGGTTGGCCGAGCTTCTATGAGGCCCGGGAGGGCGGGACCATCCGCGAGGAGGAGGACCGGAGCCTCTTCATCCCGCGCACCGAGATCCTGTGCGCCGAGTGTGACGCCCACCTGGGTCACGTCTTTCCCGACGGGCCCCAGCCCACCGGACTCCGCTACTGCGTCAATTCGGTGTCGATTCGGCTCGACGACGCGAACCCGGAGGGCGCGGAGAGCGAGGGCGGGGAAGGGGCGAGCGGCCCGGGCAGCCCGGGCAGCCCGGAGTAGGCGCGCAGCAGGCGCGGAGTAAGCGCGACGCCCGCGACAGCCGTCAGCGCCGGTACGCCACGCCCAGCGTGAAGACCCCGGCCGGCGTCCGCCAGAGGACGCGGCCTTCCACCAGATCCACCGCCACCACACCCCCGGCCGAGGTCGTGGTGCCCTCGTAGGCCACGTACGCCGTGGTGCCCGCGGGGTCCAGCGCCACCCCATGGGGATGGAGGGCTCCGTCGAGCGGGAGGCTCCGGGCCTCGCCGGTCTCCGTGTCCACGATGCCCAGCCTGGCGTCGCCCCGGTTGGCCGTGAAGGCGTGGCGCCCGTCGGGGGTGAGCGCGATCTGCGCCGGCGCGGCGCCGACCCGGACGGACCAGAGCACATCCCCGTCGGGCGTGTAGGCGGTGACCAGCCCGCTCCGCATGAGGGTGGCGTAGATGCGGGTGCCGTCGGGCGACCAGGCCAGGTTCATGGGGCGGTGCAGGGGGTTGCCCGGCAGGGACGCCTCGCCCGGGGCGACGGGGAAGCGGGCCAGAAGATCCAGGCCGTCCGCTTCGAGCACGACGATCTCGTCGCTGAGGGTGCACACCACGGCGATGCGGTGGCCCGCCGGGTCGAAGGCCGCGTGGTGCGGCGCGGGACAGACCACGGGCGCGTCCACCAGCGTCATGTCGTGGAGCGAGACCACGGCGACGCGGCTGGGCTGCCCCAGCCCGCCCAGCCAGTAGTCCGGCACGACGGCCCGGGCACCGTCGGGGCTCACGTCGACCCGGGAGGCGCCCGCCGTGGGGAGGTTCAGGCGGCCGACCAGGCGGTCTCCCGGAGCCTCGAACTTCCAGAGAGACGGCTCACCGTGAGCCACCGTGGCGTACCAATGGCGTCCGTCGGGAGCCACGGCCACGCCGTGGGGCTCGTCCCGGTCTGCGGGGCGCCGGTCCAGAGCGATGCGATCCAGGATGCGGCCGTCCGCGGGGTCCAGGACCAGCACCTCGTCGGTAAAACCGGAGGTGACATAGAGGCGAGGACCGGGAGGAGCGTCGCGCGCGCATCCCGAAGCCAGGCACGTCAGCGTGGTCGCGAGGGCCAGGGCGCGCCGGGCTCGCCGCGATGCCACGTTCAGAACTCCGGCCGGAGAATCACCAGGCCCGAGTTCACGTCCGAGAGGTAGAGGAGCCCGCCCTCGAGTTGGGGCGCCCAGTTGCAGGTGGACGCGATCCGGTCGCACGAGCCGGGGCCGCCGTTGTAGAGCAGGCCGGCGATCTCCCGGCCCTGGTGGGTCAAGTCGCCCAGGAGCTCACCGGTGACGTCCAGGGCACGGACACCCTGGCCGTACCACGCCAGGTACAGAATGCCGCGCTCCTCGTCCAGCCAGAAGTTGTGGGGTGTCTGGCCGGGCACGGAAAACGATGCGACCTCCCGCGGGTTCCATGGGTCGCGGAAGTCCACGACGTGCATGCGGCCGGGCGTGCTGAAGTCCTCTTCGCCCACGAACACGTACCCCGTCTCGGGCCAGTACCACGCGTTGTGGGTCTGGCGTCCCAACTCGGAGATGCGGCTCACCTCGACCGGGTTGTCCGGGCTGCCCCCGGCCCTGCCGTCACCCACGTCCAGGACGACGAACCCGGCATTCCAGTGGGACAGGAAGGCCAGCCCGTCTCTCACGTAGACGTCGTGCAGGAAGCTCGTGCCGGCGTAGAAGGAGGCCACCGTGCGGGGCAGCGCGGGGTCCGAGATGTCCAGGACCCGGAGGCCGCCGCCGCCTCCGTCCACCACGAGGTAGGCGTGATTCCCGTCCAGCCACGCGTTGTGGACGCCCGACTGGAGCCCCTCTGTCGAGCGCACGATCGGCCTCGGCGCCGCCGGATCGGACAGATCGAGGAGCGTGACACCGTTGAGGCCGTCCTCGGAGCCCTCGTGGGTGATGAGTGCCAGCCTCCCATTGGGATGGACCTTCACGTCGTTCACGGTGCGCGCGTCCACCCGCAGCTCGTTCACCAGGACGGGCGTCACGGGGTCGCTCACGTCCCACGTGTAGAGCGTGTTGCCGAGCTGCTGCGTGTCGCCGCTGCCGCGCGCGCTCCACGAGCCGAGGTAGGCGTAGCCCTCCCGGACCCACAGGTCCGACGAGAAGCGGTCCGTCTGAAGGCCATGGCCCACGCGCAGGAACGAGCCCGCCAGGCCCCGGGGTGACACGGTGATCTCGACGGTGTCCGCCGTGCCGCCCACTCGGGCGATGACGCTCGCCGGGCCGGATCCGTACGGCACGAACCGGTCCCCGGAGAAGAAGCCCATGCCGGCGGGGCTGACCCGCCACTGAAGCTGGCCGCCCTCCAGAGGGGAGCCCGCCGCGTCCAGGATCTCCGCCGTGACGGGCACGGCGTCGCCCTGGCGCAACGTGCTCGGTAGTTGGCCGATGACCACCCGGGCCGCGAGGCCGGACAGGTCCTGGGCGATCAGGAAGGTCAGCTCGAGGGAGGAGCTCAGGTCCGGACTCCGGGCCACCACCTCCGTCCGGTACGTCCCCGGCTGGAGGCCGTCCGGGACCTGGACGGAGACGGTCACGGAGACCTGTCCACCCGGGTTCAGCGTGGACACGTCGGTGGGGGACACGCCGATCACGACGCCGGGGACCGCCCCTCCACCGCCGTCCACGACCGCGTTCGCGAAGAACTCGACGGGTCCGACGGCGGCCGCCCCGGTGTTCCGCAGGATCACCATGGCCTGGCGCCCCTCGCCAAGGGCCAGCGTCGCGGAGGAGTACTCCAGCCGGCCGGCTTCAGGGGCGGCGGGCCCGCCGTCACACGCCATCAGCAGGGCCAGGGCGGCGAAGGCGGAAGCGGAGCGGGTGCGGGCGGACGTGGCGATGGCGAGGGTCCGGTCGGTGGTGGCGCATCGGCCGGGAGAACATACGCCCCCCCGGGTCGCGGTTACACCTGTACCCCCGGCTCGAAGGGCCGTTACGTTATCTGGCTAGGCCGCTGACGTATCGATTACCCGGAAGGCCGGGCAGGCGCCCGGCCCGGCCCGGCGCACTCGGAGGCGAACGTGGGAATCGAACTGAGCCACGGCAAAGCCGCAGCAGGCGCCCCCCTCAGGGTGGCGGCTCTGGCGATCGTGGTCGTGGCGACCGTGGCGGGATCCGCATGCTCGGGCGGGACCCGCCGGGCGCCCCGCGCCGGCGACAGCACCGGAGCCGCTCCGAGCCTCGTGGGCACTCGGGTGCTGGTTTTTCCCTTCCAGGGGGTGGCCGGGATCCCGGGGCAGCCGGACGCGGAGCTGGCGTTCGCTCTCCAGTCCAGGGGCCAGGGCGTGGCCTGGATCTTGCCCGATCAGTCCCGGGAGGCGTTGAGGAGCTCGCCGGGCCTTCAGGTCAACCTCACGGGCCTTCCCGTGGGGGTGTTCATGCGCGCGGAGGTCCAGCGTGTGGGCGACCCCATCTACGGGACGGTCCGGCGGCTCGCGGCCCTCATGGACGGCCATGTGGCGCTGATTCCGGTGCAGGTCCGCTACCGTCCGGAGGCCGAGGGCGTGCCCGGAGCCGCGGAGGTCGCCGCCGCGCTGTTGGACGTGCGCAGCGGTCAGGTGCTCTGGTTCGGAATCGTGGAGGGCGCCCCCGGGGCGGCGGACGATCCCGGGGTGCTGGCGTCGGCTCTGGACGCCCTGGCGCGCACGCTGGCGCCGGGCCTGGCGGGCGGGGGGGATTCGACGATTCAGGTGATGACGACGGTCCACGCCGAGGTGCCGGCGGGGCCTTGATGCGGGAGATGGGCTGGATGACGTGGCTTCGAAGTGCCGCGCTGGTCGCGGTGGCAGCGGCGGGAGCGCTCGCCGCGGGGGCGTGCGACGAGCCGGACGCGACCGTTCCGAGCGCGCGCGAGGTGGAGGGCTACTACAGCATTCCCGCCGAGTTTTCGGTCGCGATGAACGGCAACGTCGCCGAGCTGGAGATCTATCAGCCCTCCGACCAGCTCCGCCGGGGCGGGACCCTGTGGGCCAAAGTCGGCCCGTACATATACCTGTTCAGCGCGGAGACCCGTGACCTCTTCGCGGACCACCCCGGGCTGGCCGGCGTGCGGGTGGTGATTCGCGCGCCCGGCGGGACCGAGGTGGCGCGAGCCCTCCTGCCCCGGACCGCCCTCAACACCATCACCTGGCGGCGCGCGCTCAACGTGTCGGGCCTGGCCCGCCGGGACGGCACCCGGAGGGTGTCCCTGCTGGAGGATCTCGTGCGCTGGGGCGAGGATCACACGGAGTTCCGGTACAACCCCGACTACGTGCGGAATCGCTGACGTCCGAATGGCAGCGAACTTCGGGGACAGGACACCAGGCCATCCGTGACCGCCGCCCGAGCGCGGGGCCATCCGGAGGAGGCAAGGGGGTGAGCGAGCTCTGGAGGAAGAGGTATCCCGAGGAGGCGACGTGCATACGGTGCCTCGAGGTCAAGGATACCATGGAGCTGGACCGCCTGCTCTGGTGCGACGACTGCCGGAGCCGCGCGCGGCGTCGCGCGGGCAGGTGGGGGTGGGGGGTGGGCGCGGCGCTGGCGGCCGTCCTCGCCCTGTGGATCCGGTTCGTCGTCCAGCCGGATCCGGACCTCGTGGTGTCGGGGTGGGTGGCCACCGTCGTGGCGGCGATGTGGATCAGTTCGAAGGTCGCCCGGGAGATCGCGTACGGCGTGCTGCGCTATCGGAATCGCAAGGCGGTCGAGGCGGTGCCGCCGGCGGCTTCGTGACGGGCTATTCCCCGGTCCCGTCCTCGACGGGGTCCGGCGCCGGATCGGTCACGAGGCGGACCCGACGCGCCCGCTCCCGGAGTTTCGGCGCGTGCAGGTGGTAGGCGTCCCCGGCCATCTCGAATCGGTGTACGGGGCGCGGAGTCCCGTCCACGTACGCGACGGTCGCCGAATCCACGAAGAGGAAGCCGAGCGCGCGCGCCATCGTGGCGCTTGCGTGGTTGGCCACGTCACACTGGATGACCAAGCGCTCGACGAGCCGCTCCGAGAACGCGTGGACGGCCAGCGCGGCAACGGCGGCGCTCGCGATACCCTGACGCGCCGCCGACTTGCGAACCCAGTAGCCGACATCGTGCGCGGCCGGTCCGACGCGGCAGGCCAGATGCGCTCCGCCGAGAATCACCGCGGGCCGGTCCAGCGGCGTGACGGCGTAGTAGAAGGCCTCGCCCGACCGAAACCGATCGACATAGCCCTGGAGCCGGACCCGCGTCTGATCCAGCGTCGCGGGCTCGCTGAGCGTCCAGTTCAACCAGGGCTTGAGATGGTCCAGATCCTCGTCGATGGCCTCACGAAGCGCGACCGCGTCCGCCACCGTCCAGGGACGTAGCAGCAGAGTCGGGGCCGTGGGCCGGGAGGCCTCCATCATGGGCCGCTCCTTTGCGGGCGTGGCGCGGTTCACGAGACCCGTCTACGTTGGCGAGGCGGTCAGGGCATCCAACATCGAGTCGCACTCACGTGCCAGAAAGTCTCCGGGGCCGCCTGCTCATTTCGAGCGGGGGCCTGTTCGATCCGAACTTCCGCCACACCGTGGTGCTGGTGGGGGAGCACAATCAGGAGGGCGCCCTGGGCGTCGTCCTGAACCGTCCCTTGGCCGCCACGGTGGAAGAGGCCATCCCCGCCCTGGGGTCGCTCGTGGGGCCGGGCGAACCCCTCTTCGAAGGCGGCCCGGTCCAGCCGTCCGCCGCCGTCCTCCTCGCCGAGCTCGCCCATCCCGAGCTGGCGGACATCCTCGTGTTCGGCACGGTGGGCTTTCTCGTGGGCGAAGTCTCGGCGGACGTGCGGCCCGGCATCCGCCGAGCGCGAGTGTTCGCTGGGTACTCCGGATGGGGACCGGGACAGCTCGAGGCGGAGATGGCCATGGACTCGTGGATCCTCGACCCGGCGCGAGAGGAAGACGTGTTCACCGACGCGCCGGATGCTCTGTGGAGCCGGGTGCTTCAGCGGAAAGGGCCGGAGTACCGACGGTTGTCGCGCATGCCGTTCGATCCGACGATGAATTGAGGCATTCCGCCATCTCGTAGCCGACCCGCCTTCGTTCCCGCGCCATCAATATACCAGACCGCGGATCAACCCTCGATAGCCCACCGCCTTGCATTCCCATCCGACATCCCCTATAAATGTCAGGTACCTGACATTTACGAGTAGGAGCGGACCCATGGGCCGAACGCTGGGACTGGTCACGGCGGCGGTGCTCCAGGCCGTCCGGGACGGGCGGAGGTACGGGGCAGACATCATCGATGCCACCGAGCTGGGCGGGGGGACGGTCTACAAGACGCTGTCCCGCATGGAGGACCGGGGGCTCGTCAGAGGGCGGTGGGAGGATGCGGACGTGGCCGAGGCGGAAAAGCGGCCTCGGCGGCGCTATTACGAGCTCACCGCCGCCGGTCGTGATCGCCTCGACGACGCTCTGGAGCGCTTCCGGGCCCTGGCCGGGACCGGGATGGACGCGGCCCACGGCACCCGGGGACCCGAAGCGCAGGGGGCTGGAGGCGGCAGCCGGTGACGACGGGTCCTCGATCCAGCCTGCGCCTCGCCCGTCTGATCCTCCGACTGGCCTCCCGCGTGGTCGCGGCCTCCCGCCGCGCCGATTGGCTGGCTGAGTGGGAGGCGGAGCTGTGGGTCATCTCGGGGCGGGGGTCGTGGTCCGGCACGCTCCGCTTCGCGGTGGCGGGGGCGCAACACGCACTCTGGCGATGGAGGGAGGGGACGATGAGGGCACTGTTTGAGGACGTGCGTCTCGCGGCGCGCCGCCTGGCGAGGAGCCCGGGCTACGCTGCGGTGGTGGTGACCGTTCTGGCTCTGGGCATCGGCATCAACACCGCGCTCTTCACGGCGCTCCGGGGCGTCCTGCTCCGGCCGTCGCCCTACCCGGACGCGGACCGGCTGGTCCTGGTGGACCTCCTCCTGGAGTCCCGGGCGGGCGCGCAGGCGGACACGATGCCCTGGTCGTACCCGAAGTTCGAGATGGCCCGGGCGGCGCTGGTCGGGGTCGAGGAACTCACCGGCTATGCGCTGTCCACGGTGACCCTCACGGGCGCCGGCGACCCCACGCGCATCGGGCTGGAGATGGTGTCCGCCCCATACATGCGGCTCCTGGGGGTGCGCCCGGTGGTGGGGCGCTCGTTCTCGGGGGATGAGGAGCCGCCCGCCGAGGCGCCCGTCCTCGTCCTCGGGCACGCCCTGTGGCAGAGCCGCTTCGGCGGGGACCCGGGCGTCGTGGGGCGGACGGTGACCGTGGAGGGCGCGTCCCTGGAGGTGATCGGCGTTGCCCCGCCCGGCTTCCAGGGCCTCACGGGCGGCGCGGACGCGTGGATCCCCATGGCGGCGGCGCCACTCGTCCAGGGCCCGCGGCGGCTGCGGCTCGCCTGGGCCCACTGGCTCCGCGCCATCGGACGGCTCCCGGAGGGGGGGAGCGTGGAGGAGCTGAGGGCGGAGGGGACCCAGGTGGGCCGGGCCCTCACGGAGGCCTATCCGGACCCGGCGGGCGGGGGCGCCCACGGGATGACCGCCGTGCCGTTCCTCGCCGCCCGCGAGAACCCCACCACGCGCCGCTCGATGGTCGCGGTCACCGGGGGCGCGGCGCTCCTCCTTCTCATCGCCTGCATGAACGTGGCAGGCTTGCTCCTGGCGCGGGGCTCGTCCCGCAGGGGAGAGATCGCCGTGCGCGCGGCGCTGGGAGCCGGTCGGGCCCGGCTGGCTACCGAGGTGCTGGCGGAGAGCGTGGTCCTGGCGGCGGTCGGCGGCGCCCTGGGCGTGGGGCTGGCGGTGGCGGCGGAGCGATGGGTGCGCTGGGCCGTGGCCTACGCCCTGGAGACCAGCGGCTCCCGGGGCCTCCAGTTCGTGGCGCCGGAGACGCTAACTGCGGACGGCACGGTCCTCCTGTTCGGGCTCGCCCTGGCCCTGGGCACGGGGCTCCTCTTCGGGGCGCTGCCGGCCCGGGCGGCGTCGCGGGCGGACCTGGCGGGCGGACTGCGGGGACGGCTGGGGTCGGGGCTCGGCGCCGGGGGCGCCTGGTCGCCAGACAGACATTCGCCAGACAGACATTCGCCGGACAGACAGGCGCCCGGCAGGCACATGCCAGGCAGGCTCATGCGTGGCAGGTACGTGCGTGGCAAGCAGGCACTTGGCCGGCAGGCCCTTGTGGTGGCGCAGCTCTCCCTCAGCCTGGTGCTGGTGGCGGGCGCGGGCCTCATGGTGGTCTCCTTCGTGTCCCTGGACCGCGTGGCCCTGGGCTTCGAGCCCGGGGGGGTGGTGTCGGCCCGCTACGAGCTGGGCGCCGGCGTCCCGGAGGACGAGGTCCGTGCCTTCAACGAGGGCCTCCTGGAGAGGGTGGGGGCCCTCCCCGGAGTGGAGTCCGCCTCGCTGACCGGATGGCCTCCCCTGGGACAGGGTCTGGAGACGCGGGGCATCCGCCGCGTGGACGACGGGCCGGTGATCGACTACGGCGACATGGAGGGCATCGTCACCCACTACGTGTCCGACGGCCTCCTGGAGACCCTGGGCGTGGAACTGGTGGAGGGCCGGGGCTTCGGGGCGTGGGTGGGTCCCGACGATCCCCCGGTGGCGTTGGTCAACGAGACCGCGGCTCGGGAGGTGTTCGGGGGCGGCTCGGCCCTGGGGCACCGCATCGCCGTGACCGATGAACTCACCTCCGAGGACAACATGGCCGAGGTGGTGGGCGTGGTGCCGGACGTGCGCCAGCGGTCCCTGGAGGCGCCCGTGGAGCCGGCGGTCTACTTCTCCACTCGGCAGGCGCCCCTGCCGTACGGCACCATCCTGGTGCGGACCGCCGGGGACCCGGCGGACATCATTCCCGCCCTCCGGGGCGCCGTCCTGGACGTGCGGGCCGACGTGCCCTTGTTCGCCGTGGCCACGCTGGAGAGCCTGGTGGCGGCGGCCACCGCCCGGACCCGGGTCATCACCCTCCTCCTGGCCACCTTCGCCCTGGTGGCGCTGATCCTGTCGGCGGTGGGGCTGTACGGCCTGGTGTCGTACTCCGTGACGCGCCGCACCGGAGAGATGGGGCTCCGCATGGCCCTGGGCGCCGACCGCCGCCGGGTGCTGGGCCTGGTGGCCCGGGGGCCCGTGGTGCTGGCCGCGCTGGGGTGCGGGGTGGGCCTGGTGGCGGCGCGGTGGAGCGGCGGGGTCCTGGCCGGCCTCCTGTTCGGGGTCCAGGCAGGGGACGGGCGCGTGATGGCCGCCGCGGTGGCCGTGCTGTTCGCGACGGCGGCGGCGGCGGCGGTGGTACCAGCGTGGCGGGCGGTGCGCGTGGACCCGTGCACGGCGCTCCGGGGGGAGTAGGCGGGGCGGCGCCGGTCGCGGGCGACAACATCCCAAACGCCGCTCCGAATCGGGCGATTGTGCGTTGGACGTCGCTATACGGTGGAGATCCCGACAAACGCGGGTTCCTCGGGGAGCCGTTTGCACGGATCGACCTCGCATAGCGGCGAAAAGCTGACAATCGCCGCTCCCGAGCCCGCGTTTGTCAGGTTGACGGCGGGCCCTGGCCTGCCACGGAGGCGCCAGCGGGCAGGGGCAGCCACGACCGCCCCGGCGTGCGACGGCGGCCACCACGGGCACTTGCGGCGACGAGGGCGCCAGCGGTCCATCGCGTCCATGGTCGGCCACGTCGATCGCCAGCGACTCCGCCCCCGGGAACGGCGCCGCTCGACGCGCCGGCCGCTCACGCTGTCGCCCCGGCCCCGAGAACGGCGCCGCTCGGCGCGCCGGCCGTGCACCACCTCGCTTCCGCCCCCGAGAACGGCGCCGCTCGACGCGCCACCCCGGCACCACCTCGCTCCCGGCCCCGTGAAGGGCGCCGCTCGACGCGCTACCCCGGCACCACCTCGCTCCCGCCCCCGGGAACGGCGCCGCTCGACGCGCCGGCCGCTCACCCTGTCGCCCCGGCCCCGAGAACGGCGCCCCCCGACGCGCCGGCCGCTCACCCTGTCGCCCCCGCGCCCCGAGAACGGCGCCCCCCGGCGCGCCGGCCGTTCACCCTGTCGCCCCGCCCCGGGAAGGGCGCCCCCCGACGCGCCGGCCGCTCACCCTGTCGCCCCGCGCCCCGGGAAGGGCGCCCCCAACGCGCCGGCCGCTTACCCTGTCGCCCCGGCCCCAGGAAGGGCGCCCCCCAACGCGCCGGCCGTGCGCCACCTCGCCTGCGCCCCGGGAACGGCGCCCCCCGACGCGCCGGCCGCTCACCCTGTCACCCCCGCGCCCCGAGAACGGCGCCCCCCCAACGCGCCGGCCGTTCACCCTGTCGCCCCGCCCCGGGAAGGGCGCCCCCCGACGCGCCGGCCGCTCACCCTGTCGCCCCGCCCCGGGAAGGGCGCCCCCGGCGCGCCGGCCGCTTACCCTGTCGCCCCGCCCCAGGAAGGGCGCCCCCCAA
>DASWKP010000093.1:0-7737 GCA_036396575.1 Longimicrobiales bacterium
GGGAGCCCGTGTCTCCCATGAAGACGTCCGCGGGGTGGGCGTTGAACCACAGAAAGCCGACCGAGGCGCCGGCCAGGGCGACCGCGAAGATGGCCATCTCCCCGACCGTCGGGAGGTAGAGGATCCCCAGGTAGGCCGAGAGCTCGGTGTGACCCGACAGATAGGCGAAGATCGCGAAGGTCGCCGCCGCGATGGCCGCCAGCCCCGCCGCCAGGCCGTCCAGCCCGTCCGTGAGGTTGACGGCGTTGGACGAGCCCGACACCACCAGGCCCACGAAAGGCACGAAGACGAGGGGCGTGAGGGCCAGCAGGTAGTCGGAGAAGAACGGTAGGCTCGTCCAGGATCCCGGCAGGGGGCTGATGGGGTTCAGCACCAGGAAAGCCCCGAGGCTCAGCCCGAAGGCCCACTGCCCCGCCATCTTGTAGCGGGCCACCAGGCCGGCGCTGTGCCCGCGCACGACTTTGAGGTAGTCGTCCAGGAAGCCGATGGCCCCCATCCACAGCAGCGCCGCAAGGCAGATGCCCGTGTACCACACGTCCAGGCGGGCCCACAGGAGGGTGGACACGGCCGCCGCCAGGATGATGAGGACCCCCCCCATGGTGGGCGTGCCGGCCTTGGCCAGGTGGCTCGCGGGCCCCTCCTGCCGCACCACCTGCCCGAAGCGGACGCGGGTGAGCCAGCGGATGACCGAAGGCCCCAACAGGAAGACGAGCACCAGGGAGGTCACCACGGCCCCGGCGGCCCGGAAGGTGTTGTAGCGGAAGACGTTGAAGATGAAGAACGAGTCCGCGTATTGCGGCAGGAGATGGTAGAGCATCAGGCCCACCTCCTCCACGGCTCCAGCAGTCCTTCCGCCCCGGCGGGTGTGCTCGGTCCGCCGAAATCCTCCTCGAAGCGCGGCACCAGCGACTCCAGGGCCACGCCCCGGGACGCTTTGAGCAGGACCGTCTCCGCGCCGGTGAGCCGCTCCCGCAGGCGGCGGTAGGCCTCGTGGATGTCCTCCTCGACGATGAGCCCGCCGCCGGCCTCGGCCCGGGGGTCCGCGGCGCGCGCGAACTCACCCGTGGCCACCAGGAGGTCCACGCCGCGGCGCTGCGCCTCCGCGAGAACGTCGCGGTGGAGGTCCGGGCCCACGGCGCCCAGCTCCAGCATGGTGCCCAGGACGACCACCTTGCGGTCCGTGCCCCCCATGGAGTCCAGCGCGTCCAGCGAGGCGCGCACGCTCTGGGGGTTGGCGTTGTAGCAGTCCAGGACCAGGGTCAAGCCGCCCACGCGCCGGACCTCTCCCCGAAGGGCGCTGGCCTCCACCGCCCCCACTCCCGCCGCGGCCTTCGCCGGATCCACACCCAGCATCCGGGCCACGGCCAGCGCCAGAAGCGCATCCAGGACCACGTGCCGCCCGGGGATGCGGAGGGTCACGTCGACGTCCTGCCAGCGGAAGCGGTGGCACCCCGCGGGGTCCACCTCAACTGCCCGGGGACGAAGGGAGGGATCCGCGGCGAACGTCCACCCCGCCACGAGCACGCCGGGTATGATCTCCCGGGCGCCGGCGGGCAACTCCGGTCCCTCGTCCCCCACCACCGCCCGGGCGTTCGCCGGGAGCTCGCGGAGGAGGTCCAGCTTCTCCCGGAGGACGCCCTGGAGGTTGCCCAGGCCCGCCAGATGGCTCTCCCCCACGGTGGTGATGACCGCCACGTCGGGACGGACGATGCGGGCGAGGGCGCGGATCTCTCCCGGTTCGTTGGTCCCCATCTCGACCACGACCACTTCGGCGTCCAGAGGCGCGCCCAGGAGCGTCAGCGGCACGCCGACCCGGTTGTTCAGGTTGGCGCGGGTGGCATGGACCCGGAGGCCGCGGCTCACAGCGGAAGTCACCAGTTCCTTGGTGGTGGTCTTGCCGGCGGAGCCCGTGATCCCGACGACCCGGGCCGGGAGCGCGGCTCGACGGTACGCGGCCAGGAGGCCGAGGGCTTCGAGCGTGTCATCGACCAGGTACAGCGCGCCCGCGTCCACGCCGTCCACCGGCCTCGACACCACCGCGGCCCGCGCGCCGGCTGCGAGGGCCTGGCCCACGAACTCGTGGCCGTCGAAGCGCTCACCCACGAGGGCCACGTAGAGCTCCCCCGCGCGCGCCGTGCGGGAGTCCGTGGTGACGCCGTCGAACGCCGGAGGCGCCTCGACGGCAGAGGTCGTCGCGGCCGAGGTCGTCGCGAGAGGGGCGGCGCGCGCGGACGGAGCCGGAGCCAGCCCCAGCGCTTCCCGCACCGTCACGTCGGTCCACGCGAACGACGGGGCGCTCACGCCGCGCCCCGCCCGGCCAGGAGCTCCGCGACCACCACGCGCTCGTCGAAGGGACGCCGCTCGCCACCCACGAGCTGGTAGGTCTCGTGACCCTTGCCGGCCAGGAGGACCAGGTCGCCCTCGCCGGCCAGCTCCAGCGCCCGCCCGATGGCCCGGCGCCGGTCGGCCACGCGCTCATGGACCCGTCCCCGAAGGCCCTCCTCCAGGTCGTCCAGAATGGCCTCGGGATCCTCGGTGCGGGGGTTGTCCGAGGTGAGCAGGATCACGTCCGCGTGGCGGGCCACGGCCTCCGCCATGGGGCGCCGCTTGGTGCGGTCCCGGTCGCCGCCGGCGCCGAACACGACCACGAGGCGCCCGGCCACGAGGGGCCGCAGCGTGCTCAGCACGCGCTCCAACGCGTCCGGGGTGTGCGCGAAGTCGATGACGACCGTGACGGGGTCCCGGGTGACCACCTCCAGGCGTCCCGGAACGGCGGGAGCCCGGGCCAGGTTGCGGGCCACGTCGTCCAGGTCCAGACCCAGGGCGATGGCCGCTCCGGCGGCCGCGAGCGCGTTCTCCACGTTGAAGCGGCCCAGGAGAGGAAGGGCCACCGGAGCCCGTCTCGCGCCCGTCCCGCCCATCGCGCCCGTCCCGCCCACGGCGAGGTCGAACGTGGCGCCCTCGGCCGTCAGGGTGACGTTCTCTGCCCGCAGGTCCACCTCGGCGGCGTCGATGCCGTACGTGAGGGTGCGGGTCCCCGCCGGCAGGTCCGCCCACGCGGGGTCGTCGGCATTCACGACGGCGAAGCCCCCGTCCCCGAGCAGGTCCAGAAGGCGGAGCTTGGCGCTCCGGTAGGTCCCGGCGTCCGCGTGGTAGTCCAGGTGGTCCGATCCCAGGTTGGTGAAGACGCCGGCCCGGAACGACAGGGCGTCCATGCGGCGCTGTTCCAGGGCGTGGGAGGAGGCTTCCAGGGTCACGGCCTCCACGCCCTCGTCGGCCAGGTCCCGGAGCCAGCGGACGAGCTGGACCGGACCCGGCGTGGTGAGGCCCTCGGTGCCGGGGCGCACCCGCCCGTCGGGGCCCACGACGCCCAGCGTGCCCAGGGCGGCGGCCGGCCAGCGTGCCTGGAGCAGGCTCCGAAGCAGAAGCGCGGTGGTCGTCTTGCCGTTGGTGCCGGTCACGCCCACGAGCACCAGCGAGCGCCCCGGAGAGCCCAGGACCACGTCGGCGGCCAGCGCCCCCGCCAGGCGACCGTCCACCACGATCACCTGGGGCAGGTCCAGGTCGAGGGGCCGCTCCACCACGGCGGCCGAGGCTCCGCGCCCCGCCGCGTGGGCCACGAAGTCGTGCGCGTCCACCGTGGCGCCCCGCCACGCCAGGAACAGATCTCCCGGACGCACGGACCTGGAGTCCTGCGTCACCCCCAGAACGGCCACGTCCTCCGTGCCTCGAACCTCCTCCAGGAGGCCACGGGCGCGGAGGACCTCGACGATCCGCCCGAGGGACAGGGCGGGTCTCACCCCGCCCCCCGGCCGGAGCGGAGCAGGACCGTGTCTCCGGGGAAGAGCACGCTTCCCGCGGCGGGCTGGGTCCCCGCCACGTTGCCCTGACCGTCCCACCGGACGCGGAAGCCCATGGCGTGCAGTCGCCGCGCCGCCACCCGGGCGGGGAGCCCGGCGAGGTCCGGCAGGGCCACCATGTCCGGGACCCCGTCCACCACGACGTCCCGGAGCCGACCGGGCAGCTCCTCCGGGGGTACGCCGTCCACGTGGAGAGAGGCGAAGCGGACGCCGGGGAGATCCGAATCCGGGGGGGAAGAGGCGCGGACCACCTTGAGGAGCGCGGCCCGGTCCACCGGCGCCTGGCGAGTCGCCAGAACGGCCTCCATGGTGGCGCGCGTCACGGGGGCGGCCGTGGCGCCTCCGTAGTACTCGCCGTCGGGGCTGTCCAGCTTGACGAAGATGACGAGCTGGGGGTCCTCGGCCGGGAAGTAGCCCACGAAGGAGGCGAAGTACCGGCCGGGGCGGTAGCCCTCGCTCGGCACGTAGGCCCAGCTCGTTCCGCTCTTGCCCGCCACCTCGAAGGAACTCATGCGGGCTTGGCTGCCGGTGCCCCCCTCTCCGTCCACGACGTCGACCAGGATGCGGCTCAGGCTGCGGGTGACGGTCTCGGGGGCGGCCCGCCGCACCACCCGGGGCTCGATCCAGGTCGACGCGCCGCCGGGACCGCTCACGCTCGCCATGAGGTGGGGCTCCATGAGAAGTCCGCCGTTGGCCAGGGCTCCGTACGCCATGGCCATCTGCACCGGCGTCACCGACACCTCGTAGCCGATGGCCAGGGAGGCCTGGGACCGCGAGCTCCACCGACCTGGCCGGCGCAGGGTCCCCGCCACCTCACCCGGAAGCTCGATGCCCGTGGGGACGCCGAAGCCGAAGTCGCGGAGGTTCTCGAACTGAGCCCGGGGCGTCAGAGCCGCCGCCGCTTTGGCGATGCCCACGTTCGAGGAGACCCGCAGAGCCTCGGCCAGGGTCACCGTACCGTGGTCGCTGACGTCATGGAGGGCGCGCCCGCCCACGACCCAGGTCCCCCCCTCGGTGTCCACCTCGTCGGCGAGCGTGCCCGCCCCGGTCGACAGGATCGCCGCCACCGTGAAGGGCTTGAGCGTGGAGCCCGGCTCGTAGGGGGTGTTGACCGCGGAGCCCATCTCGACGCCGTCGCCGGCTACCGAGGCCAGGGCCAGGATCTCCCCGGTGGAGGGATCGGAGACCAGGATGTCGCCCCCACGGGCACCGGTCGTCTTGACCGCGTCCACCAGGGCCCCGTACGCGATCTCCTGGAGGTCCAGGTCCAGGGTGAGGCGTACGTTGGCCCCGGCCACGGGCTCCTGGAGCACCACGACCCCGCCGGGAATCGCCTGGCCGTCGCTGTTCCGGGCCGTGATCTGGCGTCCAGAATGCCCGCGCAACGCCTCGTCGAAGGTCTGCTCGATGCCACCCGAACCGCTCCCGTCCAGGACGCGCCCCAGCACGGCCCGGGCGATCTCGCCATGAGGGTAGAGGCGCTCCAGAACGCGCTCCAGGTGGATGCCCCGCACCCGGCCCAGGAGCTCCGCGACCGCGGGCTCGAAGCGACCGGGGATCACGTGCCAGGGATCGTCAGGATCCGTGTAGGCGATCGCGGCCGCGTCGGTCAGCCCCAGTGCTCTCACCAGGAGGTCCCGCGCCGCCTCGGCGTCCACCAGCTCGGAGGGAGCCACGCTGACGCGGTACGAGGCGCGGCTCACCGCCAGGGACACACCGTTCCGGTCGACGATGGTGCCCCGGTGCGCGGCCACGTCCGAGGTCATCCGGTGCTGCGCGGCGGCGATCTCGCGCCACGCCTCCCCCTCCACCACCTGGAGCTCCGCGGAGCGAGCGGTCACCACTCCGGCGGTGGCCAACCACGCCAGAAGCAGGAACTGACGCCGCCTGGGCTCCACGGACGGTCCCCGACCCGGCTTGCTCACGGGAGATCCCCCTGGAGGAGGACGATCTCGGAGGCACCGGGCGTGTGCATCCCCAGGCGCTCGCGCGCCGCGGGCACCAGGTGGCTCCGGCTCTCGAGGTACTGGATGCTCCGGGCCAGCTCGCCCGATTCTTCCTGCGCCAGGACGACCTCCTCACGCACGCGCTCCAGCGTGGCGAGCGCCTCCAGGGCGCGGCCCTGACGCCAGGTCACCAGGCTCAGCGACGCCAGGAAGGTGGCGCCGGCCAGAGCGACCAGGCTGGGAGCGGACAGGGGCGCGCGCCGGCTCACGGTCGCGCTACCAGACCACCACGAGGGAGCGGGTGGCGGGCGGGCGGGCCCACACCACCACGCGGGAACGGACCGGCCACGCCGGCGCCCACACCACAACGCGGCTGCGCACCTTCGCTGAATCGTTCATGCGGCTTTCCTCCAGGCTCTGAGTCGTGCGCTCCTCGCGCGCGGGTTCTGGCGGGTTTCGTCCGCCGACGGCCGCACGGGGCGTCGCGTAAGCGTGGTCCCCAGCGCCCGTCCGCGGCAGCGGCACACGGGCAACTCCGGAGGACACACGCAGCTCCTGCTCCACTCCCGGAACGCGGTCTTGACGATGCGGTCCTCCAGGGAGTGATAGGCGATGACGACGAGCACGGCCCCGCCGTTCAGGACCTCCCGGATGGCCGGGAGAGCCCGGCCGAGCAGGTCCAGCTCCTCGTTCACCGCGATGCGCACGGCCTGGAAGAGCCGGGCGCGATCCTGGTTGGATGGAGACCGTCCCAGTCCCCTGGCCAGGCACTCCACCAGATCCTCGCTCACGCGCAGGGGCTCCGCCTCCCGGGCCCGGACGATGGCTCGGGCCACGCGCCGGGCTCGGGGCTCCTCTCCGTAGTCATGGAAGATTCGGGCCAGCTCGCTGTCCGACGCCGTGTTGAGGAGATCCGCCGCGCTCGGCACGCCTTCGTCCCGACCCTGGCCCATGCGCATGTCCAGCGGCGCGCCGGCCCGGAACGTGAAGCCCCGCCCGGCGTCGTCGACCTGCCGGGAGCTGATGCCCAGGTCCAGCAGCGCGCCGTCCAGTCCGCGGGCGCGGACCTCCGCATCGTCGGCGGCCTGGACGAAGAGCGCGGTCAGGAAGCGCACCCGGTCCCGGTGACCGGCCAGAGCGGCCCGCGCGGCCTCGATGGCGTCGGGGTCCCGGTCCACGGCCAGGAGCCGACAGAGGGGACACCGCTCCAGGAGCAGGAGGGAGTGCCCTCCTCCCCCCACGGTGCCGTCGAGGAAGAGCCCCTCGCCCGAGGGCCTCAGGTGCTCCAGGGTCTCGGCCGCCAGGACCGGCGTATGGTAGGAGCCCGCGGCCATCAGCCCAGGATCCTCTTGGCGAAGGCCGAAACGTCATCCGGTATGTCAGCCCGCTGAGCCTCTTCGTACGCCGCGGGGTTCCAGAGCTCCACGCGATCGATGTTGCCGTGGATGAGGACGGTCCCGCTCAGGGAGGCGGCGTCCTGGAGCCAGCCCGGCACGAGGATCCGACCCTGCTTGTCGGGAGCGACCTCCGCGGCCATGGACAGGAGTTCCCGCACATAGTGGCCGGCGTCGACCCCGCTCCGGCGCAGCTCCATGAGTCCAGCCTGCATCTCGCCCCACACGGATTGGGGGAAGAGGGTCAGGTACGGCTTCTCCCATTGGAGGAGAACGAAGCGCTCGCCCTCGGCCTCCCGCCTGAACGCGGAAGGCAGTGCGACGCGCCCCTTCTCGTCCATCTGGTACTCGTACCTGCCGAGGAAGCTGGTCACGGAGGTGGTACGCTGTGGGGAGAAGTGGAGAGATAGGGAGTACGATGGGGCAAGATATCCCCGAATCCTCGACGGCGTCAAGGACTATAATTTCGTTTTCCGTCCGGAAGGCCGCAGAACCCGAAGGTCCCCAAACGGGGCACGGTTGCTATGCTTCCAGGGG
>DASWKP010000094.1:0-1526 GCA_036396575.1 Longimicrobiales bacterium
GGAGTGGTTGTCCTGGAGGCCGCCGTACACCCAGTACGGGTCCCGCATGTCCACGGCGATGGAGTAGAACTGGGCGATGGGAAAGTTGTTCAGCTTCCGGAAGGTCATGCCCCCGTCGTAGCTCTCGTGGAGGCCGGCGTCGCCGCCCATGTAGAGGTGTTCGGAGTCGCCGGGGTCGATCCAGAGGCCGTGGTGGTCGGCGTGGACACCCACGTCGTAGGTGGGCGCCAGGGCGATCTGGGACCAGGTGCGCCCCCCGTCCCGGCTGACGTTCGACTGCGTGGCCAGCGTGTAGACGCGGTCGGGATCGTTCGGGTCGATGAAGATGTGAGAGTAGTACATGGGGCGGCCGTTCATCGAGCTGACCCGCTGCCAGGTCAAGCCTCCGTCCTCCGTTCGGTACGTCCCCTGGGCGGTCCGGTCCGCGTGCTCGATGAGGGCGTTGAGCACGCGGGGGTTCGAGGCCGAGATGGCCAGACCGATGCGCCCCTTGTCCCCTTCGGGGATGCCATGGGTGAGCTCCGTCCAGGTGTCCCCACCGTCCAGCGTCTTCCAGATGCCGCTGCCCGGACCGCCGCCGTTGAAGCCCCACGCTCTACGCAGGCGCTGGTATGTGGCCGCGTACAACACGTCGGGGTTGGCCGGGTCCATGACCATGTCCACGGCCCCCGTGTGCTCGTCGACGAAGAGCACCTTGTCCCAGGTATGTCCGCCGTCCCGGGTCCGGTACACGCCCCGGTCGGGACTCGCTCGCCACAGGTTGCCCAGGGCCGCGACGTACGCCACGTCCGGGTTCGTGGGATGGACCTCCAGCTTGCCGATGTGCCTCGTGTCCTCCAGGCCGAGGTGGCGCCAGGTGGCGCCGGCGTCGTCGGAGCGGTAGACGCCGTTGCCCCATGAGGTGCTCTGCCGATTGTTCTGCTCACCCGTGCCCACGTAAACAATGTCCGGATTCGACGGTGCCAGGGCCACGTCGCCGAAGGTGCTCACTGCCATCGTGTCGAAGACGTTGACCCACGTGTGCGCACGGTTCGTGCTCTTCCACAGGCCTCCCGACGCGGATGCCACGTAGAGGATCGACGGATTGCCCGGCACGGCCTCGATGGAGTGGACGCGGCCGCCGGTGACGGCGGGGCCGATCGAGCGGGGCTGGAAGGCCGCCATGTCTTCGGTGCGGATGGGTCGCTGGGCCGTGGAAGCAGAGGGCGTGGCCGCCGCGGAGGCGAGAGCGAGGATGACGAGGGCGGCTACCGTGCCCGGCCCCGGGGTGCGGAAGCTGGACATGCGTCGGACTCCTGGGTTCGACCGTGTACGATGTCGCGGTCCGGCGCTCGGCCTTCAAATGTCCTCGACGGCGCGCACCGATCTCCGGACGGGTCCCCCGGCGGGGAAGGGTACGCTAGACACGAGGGGGCGGGGGGGCAAGGCAGGGTGGGGGCCAGTGGGCGTTTCCGCGGAAACGTGGCGGCCGTCAGCCCGTCATCCTGCGGCTTCACTCCATGCCGTACCGAGTGAGCACCGCTACG
>DASWKP010000095.1:0-7760 GCA_036396575.1 Longimicrobiales bacterium
GCGCCGAGCGCCTGGGTGAGCACGAGGTCCACATGTTCTCGGCCTCGTACAGCCCCGAGGCCCGCAAGGAGCTCTGGTACGACCGCCACGCCACCCGCCGCGGCCGCCCCCGCAAGCGCTCGTGACCACGTGGTGCAGGCCGGCACGCCCCTGACCTGCACCGATGCGTTCGTGTCGGTGGCTCCTGTCAGGATGACCGAGCCCAGGCACCCGCGGTATCATGACTACGAAGGAGGCAGGATGAAGGGCAAGGCCAAGACTAGCCGCAAGCGTACCCGCAAGCTCGACACGAGCACGAATGGCCGGGTCCTCGTTGACCCCGGGAAGCGAGGCAGCATCCCCAGGGAAAAGATCCGCGAAGCCATTCTGGCCGTGAGCAGCAAGGCCAGGTAGCGGTTCCTTCCCATGCCCGCTCCGTACGCCCAGAGCGTTTTCATCAACTGCCCGTTCGACAGACGATACGCACCGATGTTCCGGGCCATCGTCTTCGTCGTCCATGACCTGGGCTTCGTGCCCCGCTGTGCTCTCGAGGTCAGCGACGCCACTCAGAACCGGTACCAGAAGATCCTGGGCATCATCGGCCAGTGCCGCTACGGGATCCACGACATCTCCCGGACCGAGCCCGGCCGGTATGGGCTGCCGCGGTTCAACATGCCGCTCGAGCTCGGACTGTTCCTCGGAGCGAAGGCGTTCGGGGACCCGGAGCAGCACCAGAAGGCCGGCCTCATCCTCGACAGGTTGCCGTATCGATACCAGCGGTTCATATCTGATCTGGCCGGGCAGGACGTAAAGGCGCACCGCGACAGCCCCGAGCAGGCGATCCGCGTGGTCCGCGACTGGCTGCGTACCACATCCCGCCGGACCCGGATCCCGGGTGGCGATGCTGTCGTGCGTCGCTATCGCGGGTTCCGCCGCGAGCTTCCGAGCATCGCTCGACGGCTGTCCCTGCGCGTCGACGAGATGCCGTTCCTCGACTACACGGAGATCGTCCTCGACTGGCTACGGGTCAACGCTCCGTGAGCCCCCGCGAGCCGACGAGCGTTCCTCCCGAGGAAACATCCGATCCTCGACCTTCTACCGTTGCGAGATCTCTACGTCCGGACGGAGGAGGAGTTCACGAAGCTGCACCTGATCGACACCCAGATCCTCATGGCGTACCGGGCGGCCAGGCTGATCCAGCAGAAGGCGTTCCGGCTGAAGCTGGCGGTCTTCGTGCTGGGCCTGACCATCCCGCTTACGTCCGTGGACGCTCTGGTAGGCTGAGCCATGGAGGGGACGATGAAGGACGAGAAGCCCACCGCGGCGCAGGAAGATCCAGGGACCGAATCCGGCACGCCGACGGAGCCGCCACCTCCGTTCGAGCCCGACGAGCGCCTCATCACATTCATCGAGCGCGGCCAGACACCCCCGAAGCCTCGCCCCCAGGACTGAACGCGCCGGCCTGCCACCCTTCGCGCCCGACCACTCACTCATCACGGATCTTGAGAAGTCGCAAATGCCCCGGGAGCCCGTTCGACGTTTCAGCTGGCGTTGGTTCCGCCACCTCCTGGGCTGGTAAAGACCTGTTGGCCCGTCGGGACGTCTGGTACGACCGCCAAGCCAGCCGCCGCGGCCGCCCCCGCAAGCGCCCATGACCGCTTGGTGCAGGCCGGCACGCCCCTGACCAGCGACGATGCGTTCGTGTCGGTGGTCGCTTGTACGGTTCCGCCATGGTGAGAACGGGCTGCCCCAGGGAGCACAACGTCCGATCAGGGCTGCGCATCGGGGGGCGGTGGCGGTATCCTCTCGAGGACATGCCGCGCCATCCGCAGGACAGTATCGAGGCGGGAGGGAGGTGAGCCGATGAGCCCCGAGGCTTCACCGAGAGGTCATGATCGCGACATCTCCGGCGAGGATGCGTTCGCACGCTACATCGAGAAGCGTGTCGCTGAGATCCGAGAGGGCCGTGCGCCTATCGGCAACTTCATCCCGGAGCAGGAACTGAAGCGCTGGGCGGCCGAGCATGTCGAACCGAGAACCGGGGATCAACGATCCTGATGGCTGGATCGCGTGGTGGCTAGCTCACCACCACTCCAAGTGCTTCGCCGGTCACCTCGCCAGGTTGGCGTCACCGTTCTCGCCGGCCAACGGGGCCACGCTGGACGCGGAGCCCGACGACCTCGATCGTCAGATCCTGCGGCTGATGAGCGTGGGGCTGAAGGACGAGGCCATCGCCCGGAACCTGGGCATCGGCGTCCGCACGCTCCGTCGCCGGATCCGGCGGGTGATGCGCGACCTGGGGGCCGGGACGCGCTTCCAGGCCGGGGCCCGGGCCACCGCCCGCGGCTGGATCCCCTGACCCACGCGCCGACCGGCTGATCGAGCCCAGGGGTGGGCGCCTGAGGCTAGCCCGGGCAGTTCCGGGTGCACGGCACGTCCGGAGGCACGTCCCCGGCAACACGGAACCCGGTGCCCACGCCGGTCGTGTCCAGCAGGGCGGATCCCGAGGCAGACGTGGCTTCGAGCGAATGGAGGATGGCTCCCGGTCCCATCAGGCTCCGCTGAAGCGCCGTCATGGCCTGGAACGGGACCTCGAGCGTCAGGCCCTGATCTTCGATGGCCACGGTCCATCGGCTGTCGGAGGCCGTCCCCGGCGCCGGGCATCCGGCTTCCTGCTCCCACGACAGGGCCGCTCCGGGTTCGGAGAAGCGGAGGGTGCTCCGGCAGGCGCCGGTGCGCATGGTCAGGGCCCACGACATGGGCACCGTGTCCGATGCCGGGCGCCCGGTGGTTCCCACCCGCACCACCACCGTCCGGGGCTCGTGGTGGATCCCGTCGTCGCCTACGGGGACGGCGTCGTACGTGGTGTGCAACCGTGCGGAGACCAGGTCGGCCGCACCCACCGACGCCGGTCGGAGATCGCGTCCGCCGGTCACCGCTCCGGCGTCGCCGGCCGCGTCCACCAGGTGGGGCCCGTCTTGTGCCCGCAAGGCCGCTCCTCCTCGGTGGGCCGTGGTGATGATGTCCCGCGAGTCCTGGCCGCCCCCCGGCTCCTCGCTGTACCCGGTGGTCAGCACTGTGGACCCGTCGGGGGTGACCGCGACGTACGAGGCGAAGTCGGCCGCACCCCCATCCCGCCGGGCCTCCCACACCCGCATGCCGGTGGGCGCGTCCATAGCCAGCGTGACGAAGTCGTTCGCTCCCCCCGAGGTCTGGCTGGTGCCCACCGCGTACAGGAGGTCGTTGGGCGGGTCGAGGGCTAGGGCCATCCCTGCCTCGAACAGCCCGTCGCCACTGTCGTAGGAAGTGACCCACCGCCGGGCTCCCGTGAGCGCGTCGTATGCGGCCACGATCATGTCCATGTGCCCGCCCGCGTCGGCGTCGCCTACCACGTACACCAGCTCCCCATCGGTGGCCACGTCCCGGCCGTGGTCCGTCCCGGACGCGGGGCCGTCGTGGCGAGCCACCCACGCCTCGGCGCCGGTGGCCGCGTCGTAGGCCACGGTGATCAGGTCCGAGCCGGTTCCCGGGCCGCCGCTGTCGCCGGCCACGAACACCCGTGAGCCGTCGGGTGCCACGGCCAGCCCGGCCGGCGTGTCGGACTGCCGGCCGTCGAACCGGGCCAGCCACGCCTGGGCGCCGGTGGCCGCGTCGTAAGCGATGGTCACGATGTCGAACTGCGACACGATCCCGGAGCTCAGTCCGGTGGCGAACACCCGGGAGCCGTCGGGTGCCACCTGGAGGCGGAGGGCGTTGTCGGCGAACTGGAGCTGATCGTAGTGTTCCGTCCACAGGGAGGCTCCGGTGCCCGCGTCGTAAGCCAGGACGGTGAAGTCGGTGCTGGTGCCCTGCACGCTGGGGCGGACGCTCGTCCCGGCAACGAACACCGCGGACCCGTCGGGTGAGGCGGCCACGTCGAACACGGAATCGGTCCCGCCCGCGTCGAACCGCCTGGCCCATCGTGTCTGGCCCGTGTGGGCGTCGTAGGCGACGGTGTCGATGTCCGGCCCCACCCGTCCGGTCACGAACACGGTCTGCCCGTCGGCGGAGACCTCGACGCTCTCGGCGAAGTCGCTGTCGTTGGAGCCGTGCTGGCGCCACCAGAGCTGCTCACCGGTGTCCACGTCGTAGGCCACGGTGGCCCAGTCGAACGGGCTGGAGGGGAAGCTCTGACGGATGTACCCGATCATGAAGGCCCGCTGGCCATCGGGAGAGGCCACCAGGCCCTTGTCGTCGTCCAGGGCCTTGGCCGGGCCGTCCCAACGAGCCTCCCACCGCAGGCAGCCGGGGGGGCACGGCGGATCGGCGGCCGCGGCCGGGAGGGGAGCCAGGCACAGGAGCAGGAGCGCGGTGAAGGCGCGGCCGCGGAGCATGGCCCTGTATTCGGCGTGTCGCACCACTTTTCCTTCACCGCCCCAGGCACGGCCTGGTATCAGGCCTTGACTTCTCTCGTAAGGGTCATAAGACATGTCCTGATGAACGTGGCAGACGAGCCCACCTGGCTGCTGGCCCTCCTCCCGGTCACGCTGTTCCCTTAGCCGTGGCCAAGAGCTGGAAGGTGTACGTGGTCAAGCTGCACGAGGACGCGCGGGAGCGGGTCCTGGCCCGGATGCCCCGCCTCCAGCGGATGCGCATCGACCGGCGCCTCCCGCCCGTGTACGTGGGCGTGACCGCCCAGACCCCGAAGGTCCGCTACGCCAAGCACAAGGCCGGCGGGATCACCTCGGCGTCGATCGTTCGCGACCATGGGGTGGGTCTCCTGGAGTCGCTGTTCCGGGATCGGAACCCCCTCGACGCGAAGACCGAGGCCAAGGCACTTGAGGCTGAGGCCGCCCTGGCCGAGGACCTGCGCGACCGTGGGTACGCCGTGTGGGGCGAGCATGGCCAGCCCCTCCACCTCGACCGCTGACCGTGTCAGAGGGTCTGGCTATCCTCGACCCATGCTAGACTCGGTGTACATGGGGAAGAAGCGACGTGTACACACGCTGGAAGTGGGGGTCCGGGACCTCCGCGCCAACCTCGCGCACTGGCTGGACGAGGTGAGGAAGGGGCGCGAGGTCGTGGTCACCGAGCGCGGCGTGCCCGTGGCCCGGCTCCTTAAGGCCGGCGAGCCGACCACCCTGGAGCGCCTGATCGCCGACGGAACCGTGACGCCCCCCCGCAAACCCAAGACGCCCATCACCGAGCCTGCCATCGCTGCACGAGGCAGCGTCACCGATATCCTCCTCCAGCAGCGGCGTGAAGATCCTTATTGACGCGTCCATGATCGTGAAGCTCCTGGTGCCGGAGCCGGAGCGGGACGCGGCCATCGGCGCCTGGGACCGGGCCTCCTCGATCTACGCCAGCCGCCTGTGCTACACGGAGGTACGCGCTGCTCTCTCCCGGGCGCGACGGGCCGGGCGGATCGCTCCCGGACCGGCCCGACTGGCGCACGCTCGCCTCGACGCTCGATGGGAAGAGGTCCAGGTGATCGAGCTCACCGATGTGGTGGCCCGCCTGGCCGGGGATGTAGCGGAGCGGCATGCTCTGCGGGCGGGCGACGCCGTGCACCTGGCCTCAGCCCTGATCCTCCAGGATCCCGAGGTCGCCGTGGCCACGTGGGACCAGCGTCTGGGCGAGGCGGCCCACGATGCCGGCCTGCCCGTGATCCCCGCGCTGGGCTAGCCGATCCAGTCCCGTACGGCCCCATCCCAGGCGTCGGCTCGTTGCTACGTCTAGCTCAGCGGGGAAGGCAAGTGGAACCGTCCTACCCGAGAGCGATCGTCAGTCGGTGAGGACGGGTCCGGTGAGCCAGGGGTCGAACAGGACCGGCCCCTCCACGGCGTCGCAGCCCCCCCCGGGGGGGGTCCCGCAGGAGCTGTGCGAGCCTAGGCCGGTGGCTGGATGATGGCGAACACGGCGCCCTGCGGGTCCGAGAACCAGGCCACCCTGCCGATGTCGGGGATGTCGGTGGCCGGCATCATCACCGTGCCCCCGGCCTGTTCCACCTTGGCCACCACGGCGTCCGCGTCCTCGGCCTGGAAGTACGGCGTCCACGACGGCGGCAGGTCCTGCGGGTTGTAGATGCCCGCGGCGTTCTCGTCCTTGTGGCGCAGGACCCAGTACGGCCCGGACAGCGTCGTGGTCTCCCGGACCTCGTACCCGAACAGGTCCTGGAAGAAGCGCACCGCGCGCTGGGGATCGGGCGACATCAGCTCGTACCAGGCCGTCGTGTTCGGCTCGACGTACACCTCGGCTCCGGCCATCTCCTTGGCCTGCCACAGGCTCACCGCTCCGCCGGTGGGGTCCTGGATCACGGCCATGCGCCCCAGCTCCATCACGTCGAACGGCGGAGCGAGGATCGTGCCGCCGGCCTGCTCGGCCTCCTTGGCCACGCGGTCAACGTCGTCCACCGAGATGTACACGTTCCAGTGGGGCGGGATGCCCTGGGCCTTCTCCTGCTCCTGCTGGACGTTGGTGGCGGCCACGCTCTTGCCGTTCCTCCGGAACGTGATGTACCGCCCGCCCACCGGCAGGGCCTGCGCGTCCTGCTCCCAGCCGAACACCGCGGTGTAGAAGTCGGCGGACGCTTGGTCGTCGGTGGTCGCGCACTCCGTCCAGCAGAAGGCGCCCTCGCTGTACCAGGTGGTCTCGGTCATGCCGGTCCCTCCTCGCTCGACGGCCGCTCCACCCTACGCCCGCCCGCGCAGAGCCGCATCACGCGCTACCATGGAGCCATGACGCGACACCTACGTCCGCCGCACGCCTAGGGACCCACGGCGGGTCCCCGCTCGGCCGTGCCGGGACGGCGGACACAGGAGGTGCGCGTCATGACCGAGGTCTCCCGCTTCTACGTCCGGGAGTTCCTGAACCTCCCCGGCCACCACGCCGGGGCCTACGTCCTGGCCGAGGTCATCGAGGAGATCGACCGCGACGGCCACCGCTACACGAGCACCACGCTGGACATCGCGGACTGCTCCCGCAAGGTCAGCCTGGACCTGTCCACCCATCCCGCCGAGCGGGAGAACACCTTCCGCAAGCTGGACCTGCTGATCGACACCCTCCAGGGCGTCAGGCGGGTCCTGGTCGAGGTCCTGGCCGAGGAGGAGTGGCACCGCGAGCACCCGGCGTGAGGTCTACAGTCGAGGCCGTGAGCCGCAGTGGCCGCAAGCAGGTCCAGGCCCTGTACGACCAGACGGTGGCCGCCCTGGACGAGGGCCGGGTCCTCCACGACCGAGGCGCGTTCGACGCGGCCGTGGAACGTCTGGACGCAGCCATGGAGGGCCTCACCGCTCTCGGCCAAGCAGCGCAACTGGCCCTGACCGGCGCGGGCCTGGTCACCGCCGACCTCAAGCACATGGCCGGCTCCCTGACCCGCGACGGCGCCGAGCAGCTCCTGGGCCTGGTGTACGAGGGGGCCACCGCGGCCCGGACCCTGCTGACCTCGTCCCACCGGAGCATGGGCCGGGCCGACGAGGCCATCGCCGTCCTGGAGGCCGACGTCGACCTCCGCCAGAGCGTGGGGGACCGGATGGGCGCCGGCCGCTCGCGCTACGCGCTGGCCGACCTGTGCGCGGAGACCGGCCGGATGGACCAGGCAGAGACCCACTACACGGCGCTCCTGGAGATGTCCCGCCAGGACGGGCGGCAGGATGACGAATCGGTGATCCTGGGCGACCTGGCTTCGGTGGCCCGGAACCAGGGCCGGTTCCAGGAAGCGGTGGACATGGCCACGCAGGCCCTGGACATCCGCCGCGAGATGGGCGACCCGGCCGGGGTGGGAGCCGCACTGACCCAGCTGG
>DASWKP010000096.1:0-2853 GCA_036396575.1 Longimicrobiales bacterium
AGGCACCATGAAAGTGAGGGAGGCCAGGTTGATGGCGACCTGGTGGCCCGCCATGGCCACCGTTCCCATCCAGCCCATGAGCAGCCCGATCACCGCGAACGCCGCGAACTCCAGGAAGAGCTGCGCCCCGATGGGACCACCCAGCGCGAGCATGCGAGCCACCGGCACCAGGCGCGCCGCGTCCCGGCGCAGAGGGAGGACGAAGGGCCGCAGGACGGGCCAGGCCACCGCCAGCACTCCCACGGCCATCAAGGCACGGGACAGCGACGAGGCCCACCCGGCTCCCACCGCCCCCAGGGCGGGAAAGCCCGCGTTTCCGTAGATCAGGACCCAGTTGAACAGGACGTTGGCCAGGTTGGCTACGACCACCGTCACCACGATGGGGGCCACGCGCCCCATGGCCTGGAGCACCTGACGCAGCACGATGTAGACGTAGAAGGGCAGAACGCCCGGCAGGGCCGCCAGGGCGTATCCGGAGGCCACCGGGATCACGTCCACGGGCTGGCGGAACGCTCGCAGGACCGGGGTCACGGGCAGAATGAGGACGGAGGCCACCACGGCGAGGCCCAGCGCCAGGACGGCGCCCCGCTGGAGCCCCCGCGCGATGCCCGCGGCGTCCGCGGCTCCCACCGCCTGGGAGATCACGGGGTCCAGGGCCAGGAGGGTCCCCAGGCCGAAGATGACGATGCCGAAGAAGTACAGGTTTCCCAGGGCGACGGCGGCGAGGTCCGTGGGAGACACGTGGCCGACCATGACGGTGTCCACCACGCCCATGAGCATCATCCCCACCTGCACCACGGCCACGGGAAACGCGAGGCGCACCAACTCCCGCACCTCTTCGGCCCGCGGGACGAGCGCCCGCACTGGACCCACCGCTACCCCGCCGGATCCCCGGGCCCGGCCTCGTGCTCGCCGTCCGGGGGGTCCGGGGAGGGCCTTTCGTCACCGGCGCGGAGGCGCCGATCCCTGCGGATCTGGTTCATGAGCTGGTCCAGCCCGGTGTCGTCGCCAAGCATCGCCGGCTGACTCCCGTCCCTGACCAGTAGCATGGACAGGAACGTGCCGGGCCACCCCATCCAGAACCCCACCAGGCGCTTGAAGCCGCGCCGGCCGGTGCGCCGGAAGTCCAGGTACACCCAGTTCGCGATGAACCACGCGAACAGGCCGATCACCATCTCGACGGCGTTTTCTCCCACCTCGATTCCCATGGTCGGTCGTGGATCCCCCTCTTCCGGCCCTCCGGAACTTCCCGAAGCGGGTGCCGGGGTTCAAGGCCGCCGGGCCAATGGTCGCCACGGGCGGCCCACGATGTGCCTTCAGGCCGGCGTCCGGGCTACATTCGTCGCCAGGCCGCGGATGGCCGGCCGTTCCTGGCGCTCGTGTCCTCTCGACCCGGGGAGTGGATGGTCACGCTGGACACCGCCCTCACGCGCGACGCGGGTGTGGACGTGCCCCTGCTGTGTGGCGCCATGTATCCGTGCTCGAACCCGGAGCTGGTAGCCGCGGTGTCCGCCGCCGGCGGGCTGGGCATCGTCCAGCCGATCTCCCTCACGTACGTCCACGGCTACGACTTCCGGCAAGGTCTGCGTCACATCCGGTCGCTGGCGTCGGGCCCCGTGGGCATGAACGCCCTCATCGAGGCGTCGTCCCGGGCCTACCATCGCCGCATGGAGGGGTGGGTGGACCTCGCCCTCGAGGAGGGCGTGCGCTTCTTCGTCACCTCGCTGGGAAAGCCCCGCTGGGTCGCCGAGCGCGTCCACTCCGTGGGAGGCAAGGTCTACCACGACGTGACGGAGCGCCGGTGGGCGGAGAAGGCCCTGGACTCGGGCGTGGACGGCCTCATCGCCGTGAACGCGCGAGCCGGGGGGCACCCCGGGCCTCGCCACCCGGAGGAGCTGCTGGCGGAGCTCGAGGATCTGGGCCTCCCGGTGGTATGCGCCGGGGGCGTGTCGACTCCAGAAGGCTTCGCCCGAGCGCTGGGCATGGGGTACCAGGGCGTCCAGATGGGCACGCGCTTCATCGCCACGCACGAGTGCCGGGCGAGCGCGGCCTACAAGGAGGCGATCCTCCGGGCGGGGGCCGACGACATCGTCCACACGGAACGGATCTCAGGAGTGCCGGCGGCCGTGATCGCCACACCGTACGTGAAACGCGCCGGGACGCGGGCGGGCCCCCTGGCGCGCCGACTGCTTCGGGGCCGGCGCACGAAGCGGATCGCGCGCACGTGGTACGCCCTCCGATCGATGTGGGTTCTCAAGCGGGCCTCCCTCGACGAGCGGGGCGTCCGGGAGTTCTGGCAGGCCGGACGTTCGGTGGACGGGATCCACTCGATCGAGTCCGCCGGCGACATCGTGGCCGCCTGCGGGCGCGCGGCGCGCGAGCGGGTCGAGCGGGCTACGGGTCCGGCGGTGACGGAGGGGGAGGAGAAGAGGGCGGGCGATACGTCCACGCCACCGCCAGGGCCACAGGGAGGCCCACGACCGCCAGCCCCGCCAGGAGGGTGAGGAAGAGCTGCGGCAGCAGGACGATCCTCGCGACGGACCGGGCGACGCCCAGGACCACCGACGCCGCCGCCACGTACACGACCGCCACCACGAGCAGACGCCGGATCACGAGCCTCCCGCTCCCTCTTCCGGCACCGCCGTGATCATCGTCGCGGCGAGGCGATGGAGTTCCGCGATCCTGGCCTGGGCCCAGAGGACGCGCAGGCCCAACGCGACGAAGATCAGGCTGGCCACCAGCGTCGTGGGTTCGAAGTCCTCGAGCATCCCCGCCAGGGGACGGAGTCCGCGAAAGCCCAGGACGTAGACCCCGAACCCCCAGGGCAACAGCCCGGTGGCCGCCAGCGCGCCC
>DASWKP010000097.1:0-7501 GCA_036396575.1 Longimicrobiales bacterium
GTGGCCGTCCGGGACCTCCACTTCCATGGAGTCGTCGCCGACGTAGATCCGGGCCTTGCCCCCCTTGATGAAGTACACCGTCTCGTTGGGGTGCGAGTGCTCTGCGTCCTTGGCGCCCGCCGGAAGGGTCATCTCCACCACCCGGAGGTGCTCGTTGCTGAAGAGGACCTTGTAGTGCTCGGGGGAGACGTGGCAGGGGTCGATATAGCTCATGGCGGATGCTCCGGCGTGCCGGCAACGGGTCCGCGGCGCATCCGGGCGCCCGCCACCGGGAGGGTCGAGGGCGAGCATGATAACAGGACGCCGCCGCCCTGACCAACGCACGTGTCGCGGGTATTGCCGCACGGGGTGCGAGGGCATCCTATGGAGTTCGGCAGAGACGGCTCCATGACCCCGGAGGACAGGTGAACCGACGCGGCGCGCTCACGGCCCCCACCCCGGCCTCGACCCCCACGCCCATGCGCACTCCCCGGACCCCGAGGACCCGCCGCCCGGGCTCCAGGCTGGGCGGCCTCCTCGCCGGAACGGGCCTCATCGCAGGAACGGGCCTCGTTGCCGGAGCGTGCCTCCTGGCCGGAGCAGGCACGGCGGCCGCTCAGGAGGAGACGTACATCCCCGAGACGGACCCCCTGGTCCTGGAAAAGCTGGAGCGGTGGCGGGACTTGAAGCTCGGCCTCCTCATGCACTGGGGCCCGTACTCGCAATGGGGCATCGTGGAGTCGTGGTCGCTGTGCTCCGAGGACGTGGGCTGGTGCAGCCGTTCCATGGACGACTACGGCGAGTACAGGAAGGCCTACGAGGCCCTCCAGACCACGTTCAACCCGGTGGGCTTCGATCCGGAGCGCTGGGCGGCCGCCGCCCGTGACGCGGGCATGAAGTACGTGGTGTTCACCACCAAGCACCACGACGGCTTCTCGATGTTCGACACGGAGCAGACCGACTACCGCATTACATCCCCGAGGACGCCGTTCAGCGCGCACCCCAGCGCCGACGTGACGAAGGCGATCTTCGACGCCTTCCGGGCGGAGGGCTTCTGGACCGGGGCCTACTTCTCCAAGCCCGACTGGCACAGCTCCGACTACTGGTGGCCCTACTTCGCGACGCCGGACCGGAACCCCAACTACGACATCGAGCGTTACCCCGAGCGATGGCAGCGCTTCGTCGACTTCACGCACGCCCAGATCGGCGAGCTCACCACCCGGTACGGCCCCGTGGACATCCTGTGGCTGGACGGGGGCTGGGTGCGGCCGCGTACCGACGAGGAGATCCGGGCCCAGATGAACCGCCCGGACTACGAGTTCATGCGCCTCCAGAGCCAGGACATCGACATGCCCCGCCTCGTAGCGCAGGCGCGCGCCAACCAGCCCGGCCTCATCGTGGTGGACCGGGCGGTGCCGGGCCCGTATCAGAACTACCTCACCCCCGAGATCCGCGTGCCCGGCGAGGCCCTCCCGTACCCGTGGGAGGTACCGATGCCCATGGCCACGAGCTGGTCGTACGTGCCGGACGACCCCTACAAGACGCCCCGGGAACTGGTGCGCACCCTGGTTGACGTGGTCTCCAAGGGCGGCAACCTGCTCCTGAACATCGGGCCGGGCCCCGACGGCACCTGGCACGACGCCGCGTACGAGCGCATGGCCGCTCTGGGGGCGTGGCTGCGCGTCAACGGCGAGGCCATCTACGGCACGCGGGCGGTGGAGCCCTTCGCGGAGGGACGCGTGCGCCTCACGCAGGCCAGGGACGGCGCGGTCTACGCGATCTACCTGCCGGAGGAGGGCGAGACGGAGCTGCCCCGCTACCTGACCATGACGGAGATCGCCCCGGCGGATGGGGCCACCATCACCCTGGTGGGTACGGACCGGGCGCTGGAGTGGGAGAGGGCGGGCGGCGGGTTCGTGGCCCGCGTGCCTGAAAGCGTGGACCCTCCCGCCGAGTGGGCGTGGGCCTTCAGGATATCGGAGGTGGCGGGGCGCTGATCGTCATCCCAACCTCACGCCACACCACTCCCGGGCGTTCTGGAACATCCTCAGCCAGGGAGAGACCTCCAGGGTGCGCCGCCACTCCCGGGGCATCCAGGGCCAGTTCCACGTCCACGCCGTGCGCTCGGGGTGGGGCATGAGGGCCAGGTGGCGGCCGTCGGGGGAGCACAGTCCGGCGATGCCGTGAGGCGAGCCGTTGGGGTTGAAGGGGTATGCTTCCGTGGCCCGGCCGTGGTCGTCCACGAAGCGGATGGGGGCCAGTTCGCCGGCGAGCACACCCTCCAGGACGCCCTCGTCGGGAAAGTGGGCCCGGCCCTCTCCGTGGGCGGTCCACACCCCCAGCGTCGAGCCCGCCATCCCCCGCAGCATGAGGGCCGGGCTCTCCTGGATGCGCACCGTGGTGAAGCGGCACTCGAAGCGTCCGGAGGCATTGTGCGTGAAGCAGGGTCGGGCCTCGTCGGGCTCGCCGGTCCCGGGCACCCAGCCGAGCAGCGCGAAGAGCTGGCAGCCGTTGCACACGCCCAGGGTGAAGGTGTCCGGCCGGTCGCGGAAGGCCTCGAACTGGCTGCGCACCCGGTCGTTGTAGCGGATGACGCCGGCCCAGCCCTTCGCGGCGCCCAGCACGTCGGCGTAGCTGAAGCCACCCACCGCCACCAGACCCCGAAAGCCGCCCAGGTCGGCCCGCCCGTCCACCAGGTCGCTCATGGTGACGTCCCAGGGCTCGAAGCCGGCCTCCCAGAAAACGGACGCCATCTCCCGGTCGCTGTTGCTGCCCTCCTCCCGGAGGACGGCCACCCGGGGCTTGCGCTCGGTGGCGAGCAGGGCGTGGGACGTGGCCTCGGGCCGGTAGCTCAGCTCGAAGGGGGGCGCCACCCGGTGCTTGAGCCCCTCCTCCTCCTGGACCACGCACTCGGCGTTGGCCTGGAGGCGCTCGAGCTGGAAGCTGGTGGCCTCCCACAGGTCCCGGAGGGAGCGGACGTCGTCCTCCAGGACGAGCGTGCCGTCCACGGCGAAGCGGACGCCGTGGCCTTGAGCGGTGCCCCCCAGGACGACGCACGGCACATCATGGCGCCGGAACGTCTCCATGGCTTCCGCCTCGTCATCGGGCTCCACCTCTAAGACGAGCCCCAGCTCCTCGCCGAACAGGACGGCCAGGGGGTCGGACGCCGCCCCCCCCGACGGCACGTCGAGGTCGATGCCGCAGTCCCCCGCGAAGGCCATCTCGAGGATCGTCGTCACCAGCCCTCCGTCACTCCGGTCATGGCCCGCCGCGACCCTGTCCTGGGCGATGAGCTCCTGGGTGGCGCGGAAGGCCCGGGCCAGCAGCGAGGCGTCCTCCACGTCCGGAGACTCGTCCCCCACCTGCCCGAAAACCTGAGCCAGCGCCGAGCCGCCAAGGCGATTCCGGCCGCCGCCCAGGTCCACGTAGAGGAGCCTCCCCTCGCCCGGCAGCTTGAGGTCCGGCGTGACCGTCTGGCGGACATCGGGACACGTCACGTACGCCGAGATGGTGAGCTCCCCCGGCGCTTTCACCGTCTCCTCGCCGCCGTCCCCGGTGGGCGCCATGGCCGCCATGGACAGGCTGTCTTTGCCCCCGTCCACGGCGATGCCCAGCTCCAGCATGACGTCCCGCATGGCCAGGGCGGCGTCCGCCAGCCGGGCACCCTCCCCCGGGAGCTTGGCCGCCCACATCCAGTTGGCCGAGCAGCGCACGTCCTCCAGGGCGCTCACTCGCGCCCACACCAGATTGGTCAGGGCCTCGCCCACGCTCATGCGGGCCATGGCGCCCGGGTCCAGGAGCCCCTTGATGGGCTGCTCTCCGATGGCGGTGGCGGCGCCCGTGGTGCCCAGGTGGCTCTGGGCGATGACGGACACGTCCGCCACGGTGAGGTGGAGCGGCCCCGCGCACGGCTGCTGGGCCACCAGCCCCGTGACGCAGCGGTCCACCTTGGTGGTGAGGAAGCGCTTGGAGCCCACGCCCACCAGGCGGAACACCCGGTCCAGGGCGTCCCGGACGGTGAGGTCCGGCGGCAGCTCCACAGGCTCCAGGACCTCCTCGGTACGCTCCAGTTGGAAGGTCTTCCGGGGCATCTCGCCCAGCACCGCGTCCAGCTCCAGGTCCACGGGTGTGGACCCGTCCACCTCGTCGTGGAGCACGATCCGGCCGTCGCCCGTGACCTCCCCCACGAAAGCCACCGGAACCTTCTCCCGCTCGCACAGGGCCGCGAGCAGCGCCCGGTGCTCGGTACGGACCAGCAGGGCGTCGTTCTCCTGGTACTCGGCGCCCCAGATCTCCAGGACCGAAAGGGTCTCGTCCCCCACGGGCACGGCCCTCACTTCGATGCGCGCCCCCTCGGGCTCCACGATCTCCTTGAGGACGTTGCAGTTGCCCCCCGCCCCCTGGTCGTGGATGCTCACGATGGGGTTCAGCTCGCCCATCTCCACGCACGCCCGGATGACGCGGTTCATCTTCTGCTCCATCTCCGCGTCGCCTCGCTGGACCGCGTTGAAGTCCAGCTCCTCCACGTTCTCTCCCTGAACCATGGACGAGGCGGCCCCCCCACCCATGCCGATGCGGTACGCGGGCCCGCCCAGCTTCACCACCAGCATCCCGGGCTCGGGACGGCCCTTGGCCGTGTGGCGGCCGTCGATCTGGCCGATGCCCGCGGAGAACATGATGGGCTTGATCCACTCCCGGCGCTCGCCGCCCGGAAGGCGCATCCCGAAGGCCCGCGTGTAGCCGCCGATGACCGGCTCGCCGAACTTGTTGCCGTAGTCAGAGGCGCCGTCGCTGGCCTCGAGCTCGATGCGCAGAGGCGAGGCCAGGTTGCCGGGATACAGGAAGCTCCCGTCCTCCCAGGGCTGTTCGTAGCCGGGGATGCGGAGGTTGCCGACGCAGTAGGCCGCCGTACCAGCCACGACCAGGGAGCCCCGCCCCGCCGCGTGCACGTCGCGGATGCGCCCCCCGGTGCCCGTCTCCGCCCCCGGGAAGGGCGCGATCCCCGTGGGAAAGTTGTGCGTCTCCGCCGTGAGGAGGGGGTGGTACTCGCGGGAGGTCGGCGCCATGGGGCCCGGCTCCCCGGGGCACGTCGGCTGGAGCGTCCGCACCCGATAGCCACGGATGGCGCTGGAGTTGTCCGAAAAGGCGATGACGCTGTTGCCCGGGTTGGCATCCAGCGGAGCCTTGACGACCTGGATGAGGTGGTCGGGCAGCTCCTCCCCGTCGACGACCAGGCGGCCCTTGAAGAACCAGTGCCGGGAGTGCTCGCTGTTGGACTGGGCGATGTCGAAGCACTCCACGTTGGTCGGGTTGCGACCGATCCGGTTCGTGAAGAGCTCGGTGTAGTAATCCAGGTCCCAGTCGTCGAAGGCCAGCCCCATCCCGGCGTTGACCCGCTCCAGAGCGGCCCTTCCTTCCTCCATCACGGGGATGTCGTACGTGGTCTCCGGCTGGACGCCTGTCTCGAAGCTGACCAGAGGCTCCAGGTAGCGGCACTCGGTCATGCGGTCGTGCACGGAGTCGAGGAACGCCGCCTCCTCCTCCGCCGTGAGGGGCCGCGCGCTCGTGATCAGGTAGCGACTCGAGCGCTCGATGCGCGCCACGGACCCGACGCCGCACGCCCGGCAGATGGATACCGCGTTGGTGGACCACGCGGTCGTGAAGTTCAGGCGGGGACCGACCTCGATTATGGAAGCGCCACCCGCCTCGCCGCCGTCATCGCGATCGTCCGCGAGGCGGCTCTCCGTCCCGAGCGCGTCGGGTTGCCAGGTCTCTCCGAGAAGCCAGGAGAGTGCCCGCATCTCGCGTGCGGGGATCGCCCGGGTGGCCGCGATGTTGAAGCGGATCTCGGTGCGGATGTCCAGGATATCTCCTGAGATCCACCGCCTGGAGCGCTCCAGCAGGGTCCGCGTCTCCAGGGGGGACAGGGCGGGAGCGCGAAAGAGGTGGAGGAGTTCCATGGCATGGGTTCTAACGGGAACGCCGGGGGGTGTCCAGGGGTCCTGTGGGGACCCGGCGCACACCGTCCGGGCCGCCTTCGCCACGAGGCCCGACCGCCTTGAGTCGCCACGTCAGCCCGACCGATTCCGGCGCCCCTCCGGAGCCTCCGATTCCGCGCCGGGCCCCGCCGTCCGAGTCCGAAATCCTGAAAGCCACCGACACGGTTCGGGCCCTCCATCACCTGCGCCGCAGGATCGTGTGGTCGCTGTCCAACGCGCTCGAGCGGCTGCCCCATGGGAAGTACGCCCTGTTGGGACTGCCCTCCTCGCTCGGCCGCTGCCTGTCCGCTCCCTTCAGGGCCCTTTACTCCCTGGCCCTGTCGGGCGGGGAGGTGCGCCGCTCGCACGGGGTGGGGCTCGTCCGGCAGTACGTCGACATCTTGAAGGTGACCTGGCGGCTGGGCCTCCGGCCGAGCGAGTATTACCTCTACTCCCTGTTCCGTCCCGAGGAGATGAGGAAGGCTCCTTTCATCATCGGTACCATCCACAACGCGGAGATCCTGGTGGCCCTCCTGGGGAGCGAGCGACCGACCCTCGGAAAGGTGGACTTCCACCGGGCATGCGTGGACAACGGCCTGCCCACGGTTCCCATCCTGGCCGTGTGCCGCGCGGGCATGCGGCCGGAGATTCGCGACGACACCGACCCGGCCTGGGAGGGCGATGTCTTCTCCAAGCCGGCGTTCGGCAGCCAGGGGCGCGACTGCCGGTTGTGGCGACGCCAGGACGGCGGGGGTTGGAGGGACCGCGGCGTCCGCGTTCGGTCCCGGGAGGAGCTTCTCGCGTTCCTGGGCTCCGAGGCCCGGTCGAACGACCCAAGGCTCGTGCAGCCGCGCCGGTTGACGCACCCCGACATGGCGGGGCTCACCACCGGGGCCCTGTCCACCGTCCGGTACGTCACCGTACGGGACCCCCACTCGGGCCGGGTGGAGCACATCTTCGCCCGGGCGCGCATTCCGGTGAGGGAGGCATGGGTGGACAACGAGCAACAGGGCTCGCTGGGCGCCGCAATCGACCTGGACACGGGACGGCTGGGCCGGGGGTGGGCCCTCACCCCGGGTGGGCTGGGCCCCCGGTACGACACGCATCCCGACACCGGACGGCGCGTGACCGGCTGCCAGCTTCCGTTCTGGGACGAGGTCCGTGCCCTGGTCACGCGGGCGCAGGAGGTGTTCCCCTACCCCTCGCTGGGATGGGACGTCGGGATCGGCCACGACGGGCCGTTTCTGGTGGAAGGCAACACGCTCTGGGGAGCCAACCTGATCCAGGTCGTGAACGACCTGCCGCTGGGCCTGACGCCCTACGCCAGGATCATGGTGGAGTACCTGAGGGCCGAAGCCACGCGGCGGCGGCTGCGGCGTATGCGGCGGGTACGGGGGTGGCCCCTGTGGGGACGAGGACGCGCGTGACCCGCGGCCAGCGCGCGGACGAGGCGCGGTCCGGCGAGCCCCCCTCGGGACCGACGTGGCCTCGCCTTCAGGAGCCCCTGTCGGGGCAGCGCCTTCGGGAGGTCATCGCCACCATCT
>DASWKP010000098.1:0-2054 GCA_036396575.1 Longimicrobiales bacterium
TGAAGATGCCCACCAGGGTCCCGGCGACGATGGCGGCCCACGGGCCCCATGACGGGAGCGCCCGGCCCTCCTCGGTCACCTGGAAGTCCAGGGCCTGGACCAGGAAGTACATCACCACCAGAAAGAGCCCGGCGGCGATAAAGGTGACGTTGCGGAGGGCGCCGGCCGGATCCGTGCGCTCCAGCACCTTCATCATGGCGATACCCACGAGGGAGGCTACGAGTCCGACCATGACGGTGAGCAGGGGCAGAGCCACCGCCGCGGCCTGGTTCGAAGCCAGCGCGGCCGACGTGGCACCGATGGCGATCGTGGCGACGATCGAGCCCACGTACGACTCGAAGATGTCGGCGCCCATTCCCGCCACGTCGCCCACGTTGTCGCCCACGTTGTCGGCGATGGTCGCCGGGTTCCGGGGGTCGTCCTCGGGGATGCCCGCCTCCACCTTACCCACGAGATCGGCCCCGACGTCGGCGGCCTTCGTGTAGATCCCCCCGCCCACGCGGGCGAAGAGCGCGATGGAACTGGCCCCCATAGCGAAGCCCGCGACCACCTCGGCGAAGTGGGGAAGGTCATTGGTCCCGGGGATCGCCGCGCCGGCGTAGATCCAGTAGAGGATCCCGAGCCCCACCATGCCCAGCGCGGCAACGGCCAGGCCCATGACGGCCCCACCGAAGAACGCCACGCGCAGGGCCTTACCCGCGCCATGCTCATTGGCGGCGGCGGAAGTCCGGACGTTGGCCCGGGTCGCCGCCTTCATCCCTATGAAGCCCGCCACAACCGAGCTTACGGCCCCTCCGAGGTAGGCGGCGGCCGTCTGCCATCCGATCGCAAACCCCAACAGTACCGCCACCACCCCGACGAAAACCGCGAGTACGGTGTATTCTCTCCGGAGAAAGGCCATTGCCCCGTCGTGAATCTGCTCCGACAGGTCGATCATGAGCTGGGTTCCCGCGGGCTGGCGCTTGACGTACCGATAGATCCAGCCAGCCAAGCCCAGGCTGATGACTCCGAGGAGCCACGCCCAATCGGTGAAAGCCACGATGTCGGTCATTTGGCTCTGTGTTTTTAGGGTGAATCAGTCAGCGGTTGAAGCGGCTCATCGCCACCTCGACTCCTTCGTCCATCCAGAGCTCGACGGCCTCCGTGAGCTCCGGCAACAGGCCCACGACCCTGTCTTCGTCCTCCCGGGGCATGGGCGAGAGTACCCATTGGGAGAGGTCCGCATCGGGGGGCGCGCGCCCCACTCCGATGCGCAGCCGCGGGTAGTCCCGCGTTCCGAGGGCGCCTTCCACGGACTTCAGCCCGTTGTGCCCCCCGGCGGATCCTCCGGGTCGAAAGCGCACGCGCCCCACGTCCAGCGAGGCGTCGTCTACGACCACCAGGAGGTCGTTCGGCACCTGGAAATCCAGGAGCCGCCCCAGCGGCGCCAGGGCGGCGCCACTCCGGTTCATGAAGGTGGTGGGCTTGACGATCCGGACCCTGTTCCCCCCCACGGTGCCCTCGGTGACGAGGGCCGGTCCGGACCTCTGGAAGGAGCCCAGCTTCCAGTCGTACGCCAACCTGTCCGCCACCCACCAGCCCACGTTGTGGCGGGTGGCGTCGTATTCGGTCCCGGGATTCCCGAGCCCGGCCACGACCTTCATCGGCGGAGGACAGGAGGCCTAGGACTCGTCCGCGGTGCTCTCGTCGCCTTCGGCAGCGCCAACGCCCTCGATCCCCTCCTCGGCGCCCTCGATCTCCTCCTCGGCCTCCTCCTCCACGATGGCCCGCGGCGCCATCACCGTGGCGACCGTATGGTCGAGGTCGATGAGGATCTCCACACCCTCGCCAAGATCCAGGTCGGACACGTGGATGGCGTCGCCGATGTCCAGCCCCGTGACATCGATGGCCACCGAGTCGGGGATGTCGGATGGCAGCACCCTCACCGGCAGCTCGTGGATGACCTGCTGGAGCATGCCTCCGCTCAGCTTGACCCCCTGGGGTATCCCTTCCAGATGGACCGGGATCTCGACGTCGACCTTCACGCCCTTCTGGATGCGCAGGAAGTCGATGTG
>DASWKP010000099.1:0-2596 GCA_036396575.1 Longimicrobiales bacterium
CAGGGGTCCGGTTCGCCGACGCGACCGGGCCCACTCTGCCCCCAGGTGCTTGGGAATGCATGCGCTTCGCATCACGTATGCGGCCGCCTTACCCACTCAAGAGCGCGGGATCCTCAGGATGTTGCCAAGATTGTGTGGAAATCCGGAGGGAGATGGCGATTCGCCGGGGAGACCGACTACAGGGCAACGCCGCCCGGAGGGGCGCACCACAGGCGCACCCGGGCCGGGGCAGGGTAGGGTGGGCTACCGGACCCGGAAGGACCACTGCCGGTCCGCGGAGCCGTCCTCGGACCGGAAATGGAGCACGTGGTTCCCCGACTGGAGGCGCGCGGCCGGTACGTGCAGGGCCACGACGCGGAGCGTGGGACCCTCGGGCGGGAACACCAGCTCGCCGGAGGCCACCTCCCGGCCGGCGCGGCCGACGAGCCGCCACCGGGAGGACCCCGCCGGGAGCACCGTCTCCACTTGGAGCGTGATCCCGTCGACCCCACGCAGCTCGGCACTCGGTTGCTGCATCGCGCCCCGCTCCCCCCGGAGATCGAGGACGACGGAACGCGTAACGGCCGGCGAGGGTTCGCTCCGCAAGCCCAGCCAGGGCCCCAGGATCCCGATGCCGATCCCCGCGGCCAGACCGAGCGCGGGGCCGATCCACCGCCCCCGGGGCCGGCCGCCCCCGACCTCCACCGCCGCGTCCTGCTCCCCCGGTTCCGAAAGAACCACCGCGGCCACGAACCGGCAGTCCCGGCACGCCAGGAGATGCTCCAGCGTCGAAGCCGCAGCCGCGGACCCGCTTCCGCTCGCCAGCGTCCTCAGGTCCTCCTCGGAGGGGTGGTCGCCTTCGCGCCAGCCCTCGGCCGCGCCCCGGATCGCCTCCAGCGCCTCCCGGAGCGAGGCGTCTCCGGCCAGCGCATCCTGGATCCGCGCGCGCTCCTCCGGCTCCATGAGATCGAGCAGGTAGGCGGGAAGTTTCTCGATCAAGGGGGGCTCCTCGGGTCGGGTCATGGGTTTCACTCCGTTCGGGTCACCGGGGCTCTACCTCATCAGGAGCGGCGATTCCACAAAGTGTTGCTCCACAATTCCTATTTCTCCACCTGTTTGGCCCAGAACACCCGCAGCCGCTCGCGGCAGGCGTGGAGGCGGCTGCGCAGGGTCTGGGCCGAAACCGACTCCGCCCGGGCCATCTCCTGGAGGCTGAGCCCCATCACGTACTTGTCGACCAGCCGCCGCCGGCACTCCGGGCCGACGGCCAGGAGCCCGCGGCGGAGATCCAGGGCAGCGGCGATCCGGTGCTCGGGATCGCGGCCCGGCAGGTCGGCATCAGCAGACAACGGGTCCTGCCTCCGGACCGCGGCCACACGCCGGAAGTACGTGCAGCAGAGGTTGTGAATGGCCCGCACCACGTAGGGTTCCTCCGGCCCCCTGAGGGCGAACGCGGGACGGGAGGAGGTCTGCAGCAGCTGGGACCGCAGGTCGGCCACGAAGTCCTCTTCGATCCATTCCCAGGCCCAGGCGCTGAACCGGGGGGCCGCGTGCCGCCGGCACCGTTCGAGGAGCCACTCCAGGGCGGACATCTTGCCTGCGGCCAGGGCGGCGAGAACGGACTCCTGGCCGCGATCGGGCTCGGGGACGGCCCGGTTCACCTCAGGGTCCTTCCAGGACGAAGGCGGCCCACCAGCGCGGGTGCGCGTGCCCCCGCTCCGCGCGCGCCCGGCCCAGGGCGCCCAGGAGAGCGGACCGGAGCGCGTGGGCCGGAGCGGCACCCGCCAGCCACGCCGTGTAGAAGTCGTTCACGTCGCGGGGCATGGATTCGTCGTCCACGTTCCAGAGCGTGGCGAGGGTCCGCGGGGCGCCCGACACCCAGGCGGCGGCGGTGAGCCCCATGGGTCCCTCCCCGCCGACCTCGTCTCCGGTCGCCGTGGCGCATCCGCTGAAGGCGACCAGGGACAGGGACCCGAGCGGTAATCGGCTGATCTCCGAGCCGGAAAGCAGCCCGTCGTCCTCCCGGCGCAGGTCCTCGGGGCGGGCGCGGGAGATTCCCGAGAGCTGGAGCCCTACCCGATGGAAGGGATCGGTGGGAACCTCAGGGAAACAAGCCGCGTCCATGGCGTAGGCGTGCGTGGCGAAGTGCAGGATGCGCAGATCGACCGGGACCTCCCGTAGGGCGCTCTCGTAAGCACTGTCCCACTCCAGCAACCTCAGGGAAATTCCATGCGCCCCGAACGCCTGCGTCAGGAGCGTCAACTCCACATGGGTCCCATGCAGCATGCGCCCCGGCACCAGGCAGCGCGACATGCCCGGGCCCCGGTCGCGGGAAGCCTCCGGGGGGGCGGTCCAGATCGAGGGGCTGGTGAAGCCCGGAAAGGCGTTGTAGGAGGGGTTGCCGAACGCCAGGGCGGGCCCGGGAAGCCGGTCCTCCCACGACCTCGCGGACGCGAGGAGCGGGCCCACGCGGGCGATGGCATGGGTCTCGATGAGGTACCGTCCCCCGTCGTCCACCAGGGCCGAGAACGGGACTCCGGCCAGCATGGGGGGAAGTCGAAGCCATACCTCCCCACCCGAGGGCGCCGCGCACGGATCCCAGAGATCTGGGATCCGT
>DASWKP010000100.1:0-9345 GCA_036396575.1 Longimicrobiales bacterium
GGTCGTGCCCAGGGCCACCTGGTTGTTCTGGATCACCACCACCAGGGGGAGGTCCCGTACCGCCGCGAAGTTGATGCCCTCGTGGAAGGCGGCGGTGCGAACGGAGCCGTCGCCCGTCCACGTCAGGGCCACTCGCGGCTCTCCTCTGATCCGGAACGACAGGGCGATTCCCGCCATGACCGGCACGTTCATGCCCATGTGGCTCGTGGGCTGGACGATCCCCGCGTCCAGGTCTCCCAGGTGGAGGTCCCTGCCTCCGTTGGGCGAGTCGGACGTGGCCAGGTACCCCTTGAGCATGTCCGCCATCGGCATGCCCATCATGTGGAGGGCCCCGGCGTTTCGGATCATCGGGCACACGACGTCGCGCTCGCGATCCAGAGCCGCCACGGCGCCGACGGTCACCGCTTCTTCGCCGGTGCCGAGCCAGGCCTTGGAAATCACTCCCGTGCGCACCCATCTCTTGAGCGCGATGTCGTGGAGGCGGGTGCGCAGGAGGTCCCGGTACAGGTCGAGACGAAAGGAGTGGGACAGCTCGGCCAGGACCCGCGACCGTTGGGGATCGGCGAGCAGCCGGGTGCGGTACTCGGCCAGGAGGTCCGGGTCGGCCTTCCAGTCGAGATACTCGGGAGGGTCGAAGGCTGGGAAGCGCTTCATGGCCGGGACAAGGTACGTCACCACATGCGAACAGGGGAGGGGCCCCAAAAAAAGGGAGCGGGGGAGGAGAAGGCTCTCGGAGCACATGAACCAGCCCCCCCAGGGTGGCTCTTCGAGGCGCCTCGCTCCTCACCCCGCTCCAAACGCGGGTTGTGGAATGATCACCGTTAGCGACGATCACACACCTAATTAGGCCCGACGCGACGTCGGTGTCACTCTCAGATCGGTACGTTTTGAAAATCGACCCGAATCGCGCGAGATTAGCGCTTCATCGCAGTGCGTGGGCCGACAGCCACCCGAGACACCGATCTGTGAGCGAAGTCCCGACAGTTCCGGAGCCTGTCTCGTCCCGGCGGCGGGTCGCGGCCGTCTTCGGCCTGACCCTCCTCGAGGTGATCCGGTCCCAGGACGCTCCCAAGGAGATCCTGGCGTCCGAGGATCCATCCGTGACGATGCCCCGTCGGCTGGGCCTGAGCGACGTGGTGGAGCGGCAGGTCCGGGCGTACCGCGAGGAGGTGCGTCGCGGTGGACGGATGAGCGACGAGGAAGTGCGGGACCTCGTGCGTTTGGTCATCCGCCGGCCGGATGCCGAGGAGGTCTTCTTCAGGGCCGGCCGGATCCTGGCCGGGGATCTCGACGCGGGCAGGGGGTGGCGGCGCATCTTCCCGCAGGCCTTGTCCTACGGATTCGCGCGCCGACGCGCCGGGCGCCGGTTGCGTTCTCTCTTCGGGCGACGGGTGGGGGGCTTCGCGTCGGGAGGTCTGTTCACGCTGGAGGCTCGGGCCCACGTCCTGATCCAGTCCGATCCCGGTGGCGATGCCTGCTACTTCATCACGGGCCTGTGCGAGGCGGTGGTACAGTGCTACGGCGGCCGGAGCTGCCGCATCGCCCACGACAAGTGTCAGGCTCGTAGCGACGCCCTGTGCAGGTGGTCGGTGCTGGCGGCGGAGCGGGCCGGCGAGGCGGAACGCGTCCCGGATCTCCTGCTCCGGCCCGAGCCGGGGGCGGGCTGAGTGCCCACCTTCCCTCTCCCTCCAAGGACTTCATCCCATGGTAGAACAGGGCGATACGGCACCGGACTTCGACCTCGCCGCTGACGACGGAGGCCGGGTTCGCCTCCAGGATCTCAGCGGACGGAGGGTGGTGATCTACTTCTACCCGAAGGACGACACGCCAGGGTGCACCACCCAGGCGTGTGACCTGCGGGATTCGCGCCCCCGCTTCGCGTCCCTCGATGCCGTCGTGTTGGGGATCTCGCCGGACTCCACCGACTCCCACGTCAGGTTCAGAGAGAAGTTCGACCTCAACTTTCCCCTTCTTTCCGATCCCGACCACGCCGTCGCCCAGGCATACGGGGTGTGGAAGGAGAAGACCAACTACGGGAGGAAGTACTTGGGGATAGAGCGGAGCACCTTCGTCATCGACGCCCAGGGCCGGATCGAGCGGGCCTGGAGGAAGGTGAGCCCCAAAGGGCACGCGGAACTGGTATCGGCCTACCTGGAGGAGTAGTCCGAACTGGTGGTCTCCTCGTCGTACGGTTCGGTATGGCGGAGCGTGTCGCCCAGAGCCCGGTGCACCTTGTAGAGACACAGGTCCTGCACCACCGTCAGCCCCCGAGCCCTGGCGGCGGCCGCGGCTTCGTCGTCGCGGATCCCCTCCTGGAGCCAGATGACGGGCCGCTCCGGCCGTTCGGCCGCCGCCCTCACGAAGGGGCCCACCTCCTCCGATGGCCTGAAGAGGAGGACCATGTCCACGGGCTCGGTAACCTCTTCCAGGCTCCCGTGGGCGGGCCGTCCGAGGATCCGGTCGGCGTTGGGATTGACCGGGATGATCTCCGCTCCTTTGGCCGCCAGGTAGGAGGGAACCCGGCGGGCGGCCTTCATCGGATCACGGGATATGCCCACCACGGCGATGACGATCGTGCGACGTACCGCGTGCTTGAGCTCGACGGCCCCGGGGTTTTCCGGGTCGGAGCTCAGTTCGAGGAGCCGGGACAGGCGCTGGCGATCCATGGGGCTGTAAAGCGGAGGACGGCCGGCCCTGCGGCAGGCCGGCCCTGAGACCCACACGATAGTCCTGCCCCTACCGCGATGGCAACCTTCATGTTCTGCCGCAAGGAGGTCAGGGGGGGCGGTCGTGGGCCACGAAGGGGCGTGAACCACCTGCCGACCATTGCCCGCGCCGGTACGGCCTACGAAGATCCCACCTGGAAACGTCGGGGCCACAAGCCTCGTTTTCTTCAAGAAGACAAGCCTGACTCGAGGACGTATGGGCACGATGATATGGGTGGCCGTCGTCGCCGTGGCCGGGGTGGGCGGCTGGTTCCTGGGCACCCGCGCCGGGGGCCGCGCTCACGTCCGCACGACGCTGGAGAGCCTGGCCGGGGAGCTCGGTATGGGCCGGCGTCCGTCAGTGGGCCCCGGGGCTCCGGACGGAATGACGGGCGTTCGGGAGGCACTGGACCGCCAATGGTCCGTGAAGAACGAGGAGCGGGAGCAGGCCCTGCGAGAGGCCCTGGGCCGGATCGCGGCCTTTCTTCGGGAGGGCGTCGAGAAGCCTCTCAGGGGCGCCGTGGCCGCCGACCCCAAGCTGCTCCGCCAGGGCGTGGAGGATGCTCTCGGGTCCCTCGAGGACCTTGGCTTCTTCCTCCGGGAGCCGCTCACGCCCGACGAGACCCACGACCTCGGTCCGGTGGTGCAGCAGGTGACCCGGGAGTTCACGCGGGACTGGGACGTCTCCGTGCGGCTGAAGACGGAGGGGCGGCCGATCCGGGCGCGCATCCACCGGGAGTCGTTCATGGACGCCCTCTACCTGCTCCTCCACAACTCCGGCCAGTTCGGCAACGGCGAGACCGTGGACGTGACGCTGGGCGTGGAGGGTGACCGGGCGGTCCTGTCCGTGCGGGACCGGGGCCCGGGCTTCACGCCCGAGGCGCTCGAGCGGGCCCATGACCTCTTCTTCACCACCACCGAGACCGGCCTGGGGCTCGGCATTCCTTTCGCGCGCAAGATCATCGAGAGCGTCGGCGGCGGCATCGCACTCCGGAACGTCCCCGACGGTGGGGCCGAGGTGACGCTCACACTGCCGGTGGCGTAGCAGCCTGGTCGCCCCCGCCGGCGTTCGCCTCCGGGCCGCTGGCCGCGGTCGGGGCGGCGTAGGCGCCCGCGACGCCGACCACGACCAGGACGAGGCCGAGCCAGCCCGTCGCCGTCAGATGTTGCCCCAGTAACCACGTGGCCAGGAGGGCGGCCACGACGGGCTCGATGGTCGCCGTGATGGACGCCCGCCCGGCCTCGATCCTCCCCAGGCCGTCGTAGAAGAGCAGGGGAGCCGCGACGATGGTCAGCAGCGCGTAGGGCACCAGGATGGCCAGGGTCCCCGTCGCGCGCGGCACGTCGACTCCGCCGGGCAGGAAGGGGAGGACGGCGCTCAGCAGCAGGCTCGCGCCGCAGACGGAGTAGATCGTGGTCGCCACGGAGCCGTACCGAGGAGAGGCCCGGCGCCCGAAGAGGGTGTATCCCGCGTAGCCCGCTCCGGCCAGTGTTCCCCACAGGACGCCCGTAGCGTTGAGGGTGACGTCGGCACCCCTGGCGCCCAGGACCGTGAGCCAGACTCCCCCGATGGAGAGGACCGCCAGAGCCACGCGGCGCGCGGACGGCCATTCGCCGAGGAGGGGCCCCGCTGCCGCCACCACCATCGCGGGGGCCAGGTAGAGGAGCGCCACCGTGGTCGGCACGCCCAGGCTGGCCGTGGACATCTGGTAGGCGAGCTGGAATACGCCGGTCAGGAGGCCGCCCAGGCCGCCCAGGAAGATCAGGCCCCGGAGCCCCGGCCGCGGCCGTCCTCGCCCCAGGAATGGAAGCGCCGCGAGGAGGAAAACCGCGCCCAGCACGGGGCGCAGGAGCGCGACATCCTCCGCCGTGACCCCTCGACGGAAGAGGTGCACGCTGAAGATGCCCGACGAGCCCCACAGGACCGCCGCGCCCAGGACCTCCGCGTATCCCAGGGCACCTCTCGCGGCCTTCATGTCAGCGGCCTCGCTCCGGGGTCCCGCCGATCACACGTACCCGTAGACGTGGTAGAGGAGGAGGTAGACCAGGATCCCGGTGACGGAGACGTACAGCCAGATGGGGTAGGTCCAGCGGGCCAGTCGGCGGTGTTCCCGGAAGCGTCGCTTCCGGACCAGCCACAGGAGTCGGAGGACCAGGGGAACGACGGCCACCGCCAGAACCATGTGGGAGAGGAGTATGAACAGGTACGCCTGCCGGGCGATTCCGGTGCCGTCGAAGCGGTGGGTGCCGGTCAGCGAAACGCGCGTTACATAGAACACCAGGAAGAGGACGGACGCCCCCACCGCGCCTGTCATGGCCGTGCGGTGCTTGTGAGCGTCCCGCCGGCGGATGTACACGAGCCCGGCCACCAGGAAACAGGCGCTGGCCAGGTTCAGGGATGCGTTGAGAGGGGCGAGAAGGGCCCCCACCGATTCCGGGCTCACGCGCCGACGCCGCTCCGCTCTGGATCGCGCATGCGGCCCCATGTCGCCAGGAGGGCCACGACGGCCATGAGCGCCGCGGCTCCGAGGGTGTGGAGAGAGACCGGCACCACCGCCAGGATGGACGAGACCGAGAGAAAGCCCACGGTTACCTGCGCCAGCACCAGGGCCAGGGCCAGGCCGGCGGCCACGCGCACGTGGCCCGGGCGGGCCGACGTCGTCAGAGGTACCGCCAGCGCCACCACGACCACGGCCGTGGCGATGCCCACGGCGCGGTGGAGGAACTGGACCGCGATGAAGGGCGACCAGGCGGTGGGGATGAGGGCACCGTTGCACAGGAGGCCTGTCCCGCAGACCATGCCCGCGTCGGTGTGGCGCACCCATGCCCCCAGCAGACTCTGCATGAAGACCAGCTCGGTCACGATGGTCGCGGGACGTCCCAGGAGCCTGCGCGTTCCGGCGTCCAGAGCGCTTCGGGCCGCCCTGCGGGGCGACGTCACCGCGGCGAGGGTCACCGCCAGGATCAGAAAGAGGAAGGCCAGCGCCAGGTGCGTGGTGGACAGCAAGTCGGGCAGCTCCCACAACACCGTGAGCCCCCCGAACACGGCCTGAACCAGAAGCAGGGCCAGGCCGGCCCATGAAGCGCGCACGACCCAGCGGTGCTCCGGGGGGGCGTGCTGGTGGGTCAACCAGATGGCCAGCGCGAACATGACGATGAGGCCCCCCGCCACCAAGCGGTGGAGGTGCTCCCAGAAGACGCCCCCCTCCATCTCCGGGACCATGGTTCCGAAGCACGTCGGCCAGTCCGGGCAGGCCAGACTGGACCCGGTGGCGTGGACCACGCTTCCCAGGAAGAGGAGAAGGAGCGTCCAGCCGACGGTGACCGCGAAGGCGCGGTGATGCGGTTGGTTTGCCATGGCCCCGAGGCTGTGAGGTATGCGTCGCCAAACGTGGGGAGGAACGTCACATCCGGCCAGTCCGGCTCGAGCCGGAATTGTGCGTGGCCGGTCCTGCGTCCAGCTTCCGGGATGACCAACGAACGACTCGGTCCCGCCCGGACCATCGGATTCCTGCGGCGCCTCGGCCCACGGGTGCGCCCCTACTGGCGAGCCCTGGCGGGGGCGACCGTCCTGCTCCTGGTGAGCACGGCCATCGGGCTGGCCTTTCCGCTGATCGTGAGAGATCTGCTGGACGCCGCCTTCGTGCAGGGCGCCGGGGACATGCTGAACCGCATCGCTCTGGGGCTCCTGGGCCTCTTCGCGGTCCAGGCCTTCGTGAACTTCGGCCAGAGCTACCTCACGGCGTCGGTGTCGGAGCGCGTCGTGGCCGACCTCCGCAGGAACATCTTCGATGCCCTCGTGTGGCAGCCGCCCGGCTTCTTCGACACCCGCCGGGTGGGGGAGCTCACCTCTCGCATCTCGTCCGACGCGGGGCTGGTGCAGCAGGTGCTGCGCTTCGGTGTACCCGAGCTGGTGCGTCAGGGGATCTTCCTGGCGGGGGCGGCGATCCTCATCACCATCACCAATCCGCGCCTCACGCTGGTGACGCTCACCGCCATCCCCTTCGCCATCGTCACGGCCTGGTTCTTCGGCCGGCGGGTGAAGCGGCTGACTACGGACATCCAGGACACGCTGGCCAGGGCCACCGCCCGGGCGGAGCAGGTCTTCAGCCAGATCCGCACGGTCCAGAGCTTCACCCGGGAGATCTGGGAGGCCCGGCACTTCCACAACGACGTCGACGAGACCCGGGACGAGGGGCTGCGCCGGGCGGTCGCGCGGGCGTCCCTGACGGGCGCGGTGACCTTCGCGGGTTTCGGAGCGATCGTCCTCGTCCTGTGGGAGGGTGGGCGCCTCGTCCTGGCGGGAGAGCTGACCGGCGGAACGCTGGTGGCGTTCCTCCTCTATGCCGTCACCATCTCGGGGGCGATCTCCTCCCTGGCCGGCTTCTGGAGCAACCTCCAGGAAGCGGCGGGCGCGGCCCAGCGCATCTTCGAGCTGCTGGACCACCCACGGGAGATCGCGGATCCCGCGGACCCGGCGCCCCTGCCACGTCCTCTGCGGGGCGTGGTGGGCTTCGAAGGCGTCACGTTCCGGTACGGGCCGGATCTTCCCCGGGTCCTGAAGGGCGTCGACGCCCGGGTGGAGCAGGGCGAGACCGTGGCCCTGGTGGGGAGCTCCGGGGCGGGCAAAAGCACGCTGGCCTCCCTGGTATCCCGCTTCTTCGACGTGGAGGGGGGGCGGGTGACCCTGGACGGTGTGGACGTCCGGGACCTGGCCTTGCGGGACCTGCGGGCGTCGGTGGGGGTCGTGCCCCAGGAGCCGATGCTCTTTGCCGGCAGCGCGCGGGACAACCTGCTGTACGGAAACCCCGACGCAACGGACGAGGAGGTGGAGGCGGCCGCGGAGGCGGCCCACGCCCATGGCTTCATCGCGGGATTCCCGGACGGCTACGATCAGCGGATCGGCGAGCGGGGCGTGACCCTGAGCGCGGGGCAGCGGCAGCGCATCGCCATCGCCCGCGTCATGCTCAAGCGGCCACGGGTCCTCATCCTGGACGAGGCGTCCAGCAGTCTGGACTCCGAGAGTGAGCGCCTGGTCCAGGACGCCCTGGAGCACCTCATGCGGGGCCGCACGACGCTGGTAATCGCGCACCGGCTGAGCACGGTGATCCGCGCCGACCGGATCCTGGTGCTGGAGGCGGGGGTCATCGAGGACCAGGGTAGCCACGCCGAACTCCTGGTCCGGAGCGAGACGTACTCCCGCCTCTACCGGAGGCAGTTCGAAGACGCCCTGGCGACCGCGGGTCCGGAGCTCTCGCCAGGCTGAGCGGTCGGCTCAGCGGCGCAGTTTTCTGAACGTCACGGCCGCCGGATCCGTCACCTCCAGGATCCTGAGGCCGGCCCTGTCCAGGCGGTCCACGAGGCGTCGCACCTCGCCGAGGAGCGTCGCGGCCGGCGACTCGGCCCCGAGCGCCTCCCCGGGCCCGCCGATGCGGGCCGCCGGGTGACCCGTAAGCCGGGACAGGCCCATGGCGACCTCGTGCAGACCCCGGGCCGTCCGCCGTCCCAGGTCGGCGAGGGCGGCGGGCGTGATCGGGAGTGCCGGCTGCTCCTCGTCCGGCTCGTGCTGCGCGAGGAGGGCCACCAGCCCGTCCACGTCACCCGCGAAGACGCCCGCCGCTCGCCGTACCGAGAGCGAGGCCCCGAGGTAGGCGTTGGCATCCACGGGCTGGCTCAGGCCGTCCAGCTCAGCGCCGTGGGCGTCCACGGCCCGGCACAAGTCGGCCACCGCGCCCGCCACGGCGGCGAGCTCCTTCACCGTGGCCGCCATCCACCGGGGCTCCAGAGGCATCGCGGTCACGTCCTCGACAGAGTCGGCTCGGTCAGGAACGTCTCGATCTCGTCCTCGCGCGCCTCGGCGTCCGCCTCTCCGATCTCCATGAGGGCACGGAGGTAGTCGGGCTGGAAGAGGACCATCGAGAGGAAGTCGGGGCTCTTGGTCTCCCGCGTGCCGAGGCCCCGGGTCAGGAATCGGAAGGGCCGGGGGAGCCGGGGTTCGAACCCCGTGGCCAGCTTGCCGAGGTCCCGGGACGGCCGGAGCGTGAGGAGCTTGACCGGCTTCATCCCCTCTCGCTCTTCCTCGGGCAGCTTCTCCAGGAGGCGGTTCAGGCGCTCGAGCCGGATGGCATCGTGGTCCAGGAGGTCCAGGAAGATGGAGTTCATGAGGACACCCACCACCTGGGCCGGCGGGGGATATCCCACCACCGTGGGCTCGTTTGCCTCGGCTTCGGACCGGGCGTAACGGGTGGAGATGACCATGACGCGCCGGGAGCCCAGGTGGAGGGCGGGAGACAGGGGTGCGGCGAGCCGGATCCCCCCGTCGCCGTACCAGCCATCGCCCAGATTGATGGCGGGGAAGATCAGGGGGAGCGCCGTGGAGGCCATGATGTGGTCCACGGTGAGGGTGCAGGTCCTGGCCCGGCGCTGGGGCCGCTGCCACTCGCGGATCTCGTTGCCCTGGACCCAGGTCACCGACTGGCCCGTGGTGTAGCTGGAGGTGCTGATCGCCACGGCGCGGAGGCGGCCGGTCTCGAGATTGTAGCGCACTCCGGTCAGCTCGCCGTGAACCGCGTGAAGGACCTCGCCGAGAAAGGTCCGCAGCGGCGCGGTGTCCACGAGGCCGCGCGCCCGGCTGGTGCCG
>DASWKP010000101.1:0-3748 GCA_036396575.1 Longimicrobiales bacterium
GTTCGCCCTGCGGGAGCAGGTCGTGCGCCCCCTCCAGACCCTGTCCAACATGCTTGCGGCCCTCCGGGAAGGGGATTTCTCGATCCGCGCGCGCGTGCTGGTGGAGGACGCCCGGGACCCGCTTTCCCTGGCGTATCACGAGGTCAACGCTCTGGAGGAGATCCTCCGCGAACAGCGGCTGGGCGCCGTGGAGGCCACCGAGCTCCTGCGGAAGGTCCTGGAGGACGTGGACGTGGCGATCTTCGCCTTCGACGAGAAGGAGAAGCTGCGCCTCCTCAACCGGGCGGGCGAGCGCCTGCTCGGCCAACCCGCGGAGCGGGTCACCGGCAAGACCGCGGAGGAGCTGCGTCTGGCCGAGGCCCTCCGGGGCGTGGCTCCCCGAACGCTGGAGCTGTCGCACCCGGGGGCCGCGGGGCGCTGGGAGCTTCGGAGAAGCGTGGTGCGCCAGGAGGGGCTGCCCCTCCAGCTCCTGGTCCTGTCGGACCTCCGGCGCGCCCTCCGGGAGGAGGAGCGCCAGATGTGGAAACGCATCATCCGCGTGCTCAGTCACGAGATCAACAACTCCCTCGCGCCCATCAAGTCCATCTCCGGAAGCATGCGAAGCCTCCTGGACCGGCACTCCCTCCCCGAGGACATCGGGGAGGACGTGCACAGCGGCCTGCAGGTGATCCAGGGCCGGGCCGAGGCTCTGGGGCGCTTCATGGCCTCCTACGCCCGACTGGCGCGCCTGCCCCAGCCCCAACTGGAGGACGTGGACGTGGGAGGGCTCGTGCGGCGGGTGGCCGCGGTGGAGACCCGCCTCCGCGTCGAGGTGACGGGAGGCCCGGAGGTCTCGGTGCGGGCCGATGCCGACCAGCTCGAGCAGGCTCTCATCAACCTGGTGCGCAACGCCGTCGACGCGACCCTCGAGGGCGGAGGGGCCGTTCGGGTGCGCTGGGAGGTTCGGGACGGCCGTCTGGACCTGGTCGTGGAGGACGAAGGGCAGGGGCTGTCGGACACGGCCAACCTGTTCGTGCCCTTCTATACCACCAAGCCCGGCGGATCCGGCATCGGCCTCGTGCTGAGCCGCCAGATCGCCGAGGGGCACGCCGGCACGCTGGAGCTGGAGGACCGGGAGGGGAGCGCGGGTGCCCGGGCCAGGCTCCAACTCCCGCTGGATCCCACCCGGTAGAAGGGGGACGGGTTGTCACGCGCAACCCTGTTCCCGGAGGTCGTGTCCCAGGATGTGAAGGGACTCACGACGGCGATCACGTGGAGCCCTCTTGAACGAGATGGACTTGATCGAGCGTGCGCGGGACGGTGACCAGATCGCCTTCCGCCACCTCTATGACGCGAACGTGGACCGGGTCTACCGGCTGGCCTACCGCATGGCCGGCAGCGACGACCTGGCGCGGGACTTCACGCAGGAAGCGTTCCTGCGGGCCTGGCAGAAGCTGGGCCAGTTCCGGGGACAATCCGCGTTCTCGACCTGGCTCCACTCCATTGCGGTCTCCGTGAGCCTCAACGGGCTCAGGAAGGTCGATCGCCACCGCAAGCGAGAGAGGGACCTCGAGGACGCGGATCATATCGGGACGTCCGGGGCCGGAGCGGAGCCCCACCTCCGGGACCGGCTCCGGGCGGCCATCGACGAGTTACCCGAGATCTACAGGACGGTGTTTCTCATGCACGACCTCGAGGGCTTCGCCCACCAGGAGATCGCCGACGCGCTGGACGTGGCGGAAGGTACCTCCAAGGCCCGGCTGTCCCGGGCGAGGGCGAAGCTCAGGGAGTCCCTGGCGGACATCGCCGAGGAGTACGCGTGATGAACGACGATAGGCTGGACGAGGTGCTGCGGGAGCACGCGGCGGGATACAACGTCCCTCCGGAGGCCCCGAGAGACGAGATGTGGGCCACCATCCAGGCGGCCCTGTCCGGGAGGGTCGCGGAGGTCCCGGGCTTCCGGGATGGGGTCGCGTCCCTCGAGGCGGCGCGGGCGCGGCGGAGTTGGATCGTGGGCCGGGTGCTGCCTCTGGCCGCCGCGGCGGCGGCCCTGCTGATCCTGGGCTTCGGCCTGGGACGCATGACCACCGCACCGGCGCCTGGAGTGGCGCCTGGAGTGGGGGTTGGGGCGGCGTTTCCGTCGCTGTCCAGCATCGCGGCGTTCCAGCACCTGAGCCGGAGCGAGTCCCTGCTCAGCCTGGTGAGCGCCGACGCCAAGCAGGGAAGGGTGGACCGGGACGTGGGAAACTGGGGACGGGACCTCCTCCTGGAGACCCGCCTGCTCCTGGACTCCCGTTCCGTGACGGATCCCGCCGTGCGGGAGCTTCTGGAAGACCTGGAGCTGATCCTGGCCCAGGTGGCAGTCCTGTCCGGGGGCGGGGTGGGAGGTGAGGCCCGGGCCCGGGAGGAGCTGCACCTGGTGGCCGAGGGGCTCGAAGATCGCGACGTACTGTCCCGGATCCAGGCGGTCATTCCCGCCCAGCCGGGGTTCACGACCCAGTGAGGAGGACGGACATGCGCTGGACCGAGATGCGCTGGACCCATATGCCCGCGCGGGTGACGACGATGGCGGCCGTGGCCCTGTTCGGGTTGCTGGCGACGACGGTGGAGGCCCTGCCCCAGGAAGCCCGGACGCGGGCCCGGGAGGCGCGGATCCAGGAGGCGCGGTACCGGGAGGCGCGGTACCGGGAGATGACCGCCCCCCTCGCCCTGGCGAGGAGCGAGGTGATGCGGGCCAACGTCCTGGCTACCGCCCGCCTGGGCTCCCGCTCGGCAGAGCGGTCCGCACCGGAGATCCCGGAACCCTGGATCCAGCAGGACCCGGCCGACTCCCTCTACCAGGCGGCGCGCCAGGCCCTGAACCGCGGGCACTACGCCCGCTCGGGCGACCTCTTCCAGCAGATCCGGGAGCGGTACCCCCGCTCCGGGTACGTCGGGGACTCCTACTACTTCCAGGCCCTGGCGGTGCAGCGGGCGGGGGGGAGCCGGGCCCAGGAGCGGAGTCTCGAGCTCCTGGGCGTGATGCTGGCTCAGCATCCCCAGGCGACCACCCGGGACGAGGCCCGGGCTCTGCAGATGCGCATCCAGGGGCTCCTGGCCCGCCAGGGGAACGCCGACGCCGCGCGCCAGGTGGCCCAGCAGGCCTCGGCGGGTTGTGACGACGAGGACCAGAGCCTTCGGGCCGCGGCGCTGAGCGCCCTCCTGCAGATGGACTCGGAGCGGGCGGTGCCCATCCTCCGGGAGGTCCTGGAGGACCGGGACGTCTGCTCCGCCGAGCTGCGCCGGCGCTCCATCTTCATCCTGGCCCAGCACCTGGACGAAGGCGCGGTGGACCTCCTCATCGACCTTGCCCACCGCAACCCCGACCCCGACGCCGAGGTGCGGGAGCAGGCCGTGTTCTGGCTCTCCCAGGTGGGAGGCGAGGAGGCCCTCGCGGCCCTGGAGTCCATCCTCCAGGATGCGGACGCCGACGAAAAGCTGCAGGAAAAGGCCGTCTTTGCCGTGAGCCAACACTCGAGCCCCAGGGCAGCGGAGATCCTCCGGGGCTACGCGGAGCGTCAGGGGGCCCCCCGGGCCATCCGGGAGAATGCCATCTTCTGGTTGGGGCAGCGTGGCGACGCGGGCGCCTCGGACTACCTGCGGGACCTGTACGGGCGCCTCCAGGACCAGGAGCTCAAGGAGCGGGCGATCTTCAGCATCGCCCAGACCCGGTCGGATGCCAACGGCCGCTGGCTCATGGACCGGGTCAGGGACGATGGCGAGGACCCCG
>DASWKP010000102.1:0-2336 GCA_036396575.1 Longimicrobiales bacterium
TCCTTGACGGGCCCTAAGGAGTGTATCCCGGTCCGTACTCGGTCTGGGTGACCAGGATCAGGACGACGATGGCCGCCACCGTCGCCGTGGCCACGGCCCACTTGCCGAGACGCGTCAGGCGTCGCCGCCGGACCACCAGGGCCGGCAGGGCGATGGGCAGGCAGCGCAGCCAGGTGCCCAGGACCGCGGCGCCGAAACGCGTGGCGCCCGCCGCCGGGTCCGGGCCGCCCACGAGCCGCGCCCGGAGCAGGTCGTAGAAGGCGGGCTCGAAGACCCGCTCCCTCACGTTCCGCGGGAGGAGTCGCCCCAGGGAGAGCCACCTCTCCGGTCGGCGCTGCGGGCTAGCCATGGCTACCCACGGGCCAGGCCCTCCATCCCCTCGAAGTCCCGGATCGCGCCCAGATAGAAGTCCCGGCCCGCCAGCCAGGCCCGGGAGCCGTCCGCGGTCAGCGTGTAGTGCCGCTCCCGGATGATCTGGCCCTCCACGATCTCCTGGTGGTAGGTGCCCTCCACGAGCCCCGAGTCCTCCAGGCGCGCCATGAGCTGGTAGAAGGCCGGTCCGCTCTTGCGGACGCCGAAGTCCCGGAGGCGGGTCCGGACGACGCGGCCCGGCACGGAGCCGCCCCGGAGGATGCCGGCCACGAGGAACTGGAGATGGGAGAGCGGGGGGATACCGGCCACGGAAGAGCTTGCCTACGTTAGTAAGATAACGCCACGTTATGTTACTGATTATTAGGTATCCTCACGATGGGGGAGGAAGGTCATGGCGTCAACGGGCTGGAGGCGTGGGCTGGCGCGAGCGGGATGGGTGGGGCTCTGGCTGGTCACGGTGCTGGAGTTCCTGGCCATGGGCGGCGCGGGCCTGGCCAAGTTCGAGAGCCTGGACGGGTGGATGTACTGGTTCGCCCGCTTCGGTTACCCTCCGCGGCTGTCCCTGGTCATCGGGGCCCTGGAGTTCGTCGGGGCCGGGCTGCTCCTCCTGCCGCGCTTCGCCTCCTGGGCGGCCATCCTCCTGGCGGTCATCATGCTCGGGGCCCTGGAGGCGGTGCTCACCACGGAGACCGACCTCGGCTGGATCGATCCCCTCGTCCACATGGCCTTCCTGCTGGTCATCGGCGGGGCGCGCTGGCCCCAGCGCTGGCGGCCCCTGGCGGCCTGGCGAGGACGCCGGTGATTCCGGGACCGCGGAGCGTCAGCCTGCGACCTACAGCGGTGGGAGCAACTCACCGAAGAAGGTCTGGACCCGCCGTTGCAACCCACTCCCTGGGCGTTGCTCAGGCTGTTGTACACGCCCAGGGCCAGGACCATGGCGCCGATGAAGAGCCACCCCGACGCGCTCCTGAGGACCGCACACGCGCCCACCGCGCTCCATCCCCTGCTTCAATCCGCCCTGGATGGGCCACCCCGACGCGCTCCTGAGCCGTGGCGGACGTCCGGTGCGATCGCCACCGCCCCGACGTACGCAGGTCCCGGCGTCACGTCGCACAGCCGCCACCCATTCCCGGCCAGTCGCGGCTCCCTGGACGCCAACAGCCGGGGCTCGTCCAGGGGCGCGAGGCTGACGTCGAACGCCGTCAGCGGGAGCGACAGGCCCAGGCCCACGGCCTTCACCAGGGCTTCCTTCCTCGTCCAGCAGTTGTAGAAGCCCCGGGCCAGCTCGCCGGCAGGAAGGCTCCGCAGCTCCGCCACCTCCAGCTCCGAGAAGGTGGCGGCAGCGACCTCGAGGAACGGCACGCTCGGGTCCACGACCTCCACGTCCACGCCCACGTCACGGCCGCACGTTACGGCCAGAACGGCCACCTCCCCCGAGTGGGCCAGGTTGAAACGGATGTCGGGGCACCGGGCTCGCCCGGCGAGGGCTGGCTTTCCGAACGCGCCGTACTCGAAGACGAGATCGCCCGGAGCGGTAGCCAGGTAGTGCGCCAGGATCCGGCGCAGCGCGCCCCTCGCCGCCACGAAGGAGGCACGGTCCCTGGCGTGCCTGAAGCGCCGGGCTCGGGCGTGCTCCTCAGACGTCAGCGGGTCCGTCAACCGGTCCGTCAGCGGCTCCGGTGGCCTCCCGCGCCGTACCGGCTCGCCCAGAGGGATCCGCCACACGTGCACCTCGCCATCCCGAAGCGGGGTCACCTGACTTCGGCCGCGTCGATACACCGGGTCAGCTCCGCGGCAAGGTGCGCGACCAGCGGCTCCCGCAGCAGGGTGACGTGATTGCCCGGCACGATCCGCACATCGAGGCCGTCCAGTGCCAGCCGGTGCCAGCCCCGGCGAACGTCCCGGGGCCGGGACGACAGGCCCACGTCGCCCCAGAACACGGTGATCCCTCCCGGATAGGGACC
>DASWKP010000103.1:0-14357 GCA_036396575.1 Longimicrobiales bacterium
CAGCGGGCCAGCGCCCGATTGATCCCTGCGATGACCGCTGGCGTGGGGATGGTGGATGCGACGCTCACGGCCTGGATGTTGAAGGCACTCGGGTCCACCGAGGACACCGTGATCGTCAGGAGCTGGAACGCCACGTCGCCGCCGCTCACGGCCAGGACGCCGAACGGGAACATGCCCGCCTCGGTGGGCATCCCGCCGAGCGTGCCGTCCGGGTCGAGCACGAGCCCCGGCGGCAGCGAGCCCGCCGTGACCGACCACTCGAAGTCGCCGTCCCCCCCGGTGGCCAGGAGCGCGGAGGCGTACTCGGCGCCCAGAAATCCCATGGGCAGGAGGGTGGTCGTGACGATCGTGGACGTGGACTGGACCACGAGGGTGAAGGTCCGGCACGCGCCCGCCGAGCTCGTGTCCGACGTGAACACGTCGACGCAGACGAACGGCGAGAAACTGCCGGCCACCGTGGGCGTGCCCGACAGTCGACCGTTCAACGACAACGCCATGCCGGCGGGCAGGTCGCTGGGGTCGGGCACCGTCCACTCGACCCCGGTTCCGCCTCCGAAGTGCTCGAACTGGAACGTGTACGGCGTGCCGATGACCGCGGACGGCAGCGGACTGGGAGTGGAGATCGCGACGCTGACCCCGGGCGACACCGTCGTTGCGCGCGTCTGCCCGTCTCCGCTGGTCACCTGGATGGTGATCGTGGAGGTGCCGGCCTGCGTGGGCACCCCGGACAGGATGCCGTCCGGGCTCAGGGTCAACCCCGCGGGTAGCGCGCCCACGACGGCGGACCACGTGTAGGTCCCGTCGCCTCCCGTGGCGCCGAACGCGTACGAGAAGTCCTGTCCGGCGGTGGCCTGGAGGACGCTGGGGCTCACGTTGTCGATGGCCAGAGGAGCGTATACGATGACCGTGAACCCACCGGAGGCCGTCACCCCGCCGCTCTCCACCTCGACCGTGAAGTCGAACTGCCCGGCCTGCGTGGGCAGTCCCGACAGATATCCCAACCCGGACAGGGTCAGACCGGGAGGCAGGGCTCCCTCCACCAATGTCCAGGCATAGGTTCCGTCACCCTGTGAGGCCTTCAGGTACGCCGCGTACGGCGTCCCGGTAACGGCCGTGTTCAGGACCTCGGTCGTGATGACCGGAGGCAGGATGGGACCGATGCTCACGGTCAGGGTCCTGGTGGCCTCCTGGCTGCCGCTGGTGACCTTCGCCGGGAACGAGAAGTCCCCCTCCTCCGTCGGCGTGCCCGAGATGCGTCCCCCCTGCGTCAGAACCAGGCCCGGCGGCAACCCGCCCGTCGTGGACCAACTGAAGACTCCGGAGCCTCCGCTGGCGGTGAGCTGTTGGCTGTAGGCCGCGCCCACGTTGCCGCCGGAGACGGCCGTGGTCTCCAGGGCCAGCACGGCGTGGGTCACGGTCCGGGTCTCGGCCGTTGCGGCGGAGCATCCGTTCATGTTGCAGGCCGACACCCGGTACCCGTAGGTCGTCCCCGGGGACAGGCCGGTGTCCCGGAAGTTGGGCCGGTTGGCCGCCGCCGTGCCCACCTGGACCCACTCGAACGAGGTCGCCTCGGCGGCGCCCTCCACTCCGGTGGATTCCCCCACGCCCGCGGGCACCGCCTGGCGCTCGATGCGGAACTCCGTCTCGTTCTTCGAGTTGTCGGACCAGCTCAGGTCGACCTCGGTGTCCGATGCCGAGGTGGCGCGGACGGTCGTGGGCATCGCCGGAACCGACTGATCCACGACGGTGACGGTGGCCGTCCCCACCGCGTTTCCCGCCACGGCGGTGATCGTGACCACTCCCTCCGCCAGGCCCGTGATCACGCCCTGGTCCGCGAGCGCCCGCTGGGCGTCCGAGGAGAGCCAGTTCACGGAGGCGGCCGGCACAGGGGCGCCGGTCTGGTCGAAGACCAGCGCGCGTAGCTGCACGGTGGTCCCCGTGAAGACCGTGGCCGTGTCCGGAGACACCTGGACCTGGGTGATCACGACGTTGCGGCTCTGGGACGGGCTCAGGAGTTCGTCGTCGCCACAGGACAGAAGCAGCGCGACGGACAGCAGAGCAGCCGCCTGCCGGAATCGGAGCATTGAGCGGGGCATCACGAGGCTCGCCGGATGGAGGAACCCGAATCCCCGTAAGGTATGAAGGCGCGCCGGGGTGAGAAAGACATTTGTTTACGGAAGCTGTTTACGGAAGCTGGTGATACGTCGGCGGCGGGAGGGGGTCGGGCCCGTACGCGTTGGGGCCGAGCGTGCCCCGTTGGAAGACGAGGGTCAGGGCCAGGTAGATGTTGTAGACCGGCACGAGGAGGAGCCACCAGTGCCAGCTCGGCCGCTCGACGTCGTGGAGGCGCTTGACCGTGACCGCGACCTCCGCCGCGACGCCGGCCACCATGACCCCCGCGATGGGCAGGACCAGGAGCCCGGGGTCGCCCAGGACCGTCATGGCAACGATCAGGACGATGATCATGGCGGTGATGGCCACGCCATCCAGGAGCGTGTGCCAGAAGTACCAGCTTCGATTGACGCGCCCCTGGAACGAAAAGAGCTCCAACAGCGGATCCATGGTCTCCTCCTCAGATGGGGACCGGTGGGCTCGGGGCGCCACTCTCCTGCACGGCGAACAGGGTCACGGGCTCCGACCGTCCACGCAGCTCTACGGAGCCCATGGACCGTTTCGTCAGGTCGCCGGGCAGCGGGAGCCCCTCCAGGACGCGGCTCGACACCAGGAAGCTCACGCCAAGGTCCTTGCACTGGCTCTGGATCCGCGCGGCGGCGTTCAGGGTGTCTCCGTGAAAGGCCAGCTCCCGCTTGGCTTCGCCCACCCAGGTGACGACCGCCGTGCCTCCGTGCAGTCCGCCGCGCAACAGGGGCTTCACCCCGTACCGGCCGACGTACTCCGCGCTCCGCCCGTCGAGGGCGCGTGCCATCTCGAAGTAGCAGCGCAGGGCCGAGGCGCCCCGCACGCCGGCGTGCCACGGCCAGGAGATGATGACCCCGTCTCCGAGGTGCTGGTAGACCTGGCCTCGCCACGCCAGGATCGCCTCGGACACGTCCCTGAAGAGGTCCCGGAGGAAGGCGCTGAACATCAGTGCGCCCAGGCGCTCGGCGTGCGTCGTGGAGTCCACCAGGTCCACGAAGAGGAAGATGCGCTCCTCCTCCTCCGGGTAATGATACCGGCCGGTGACGAGCCGCCACAGCTCGCCGGCCGAGTGGAGCCGCTTGAGCTGGAGCAGGGGGATGAGAACCGCCGCCGCCACGAGGGCGGCCACCAGGTCACGGCCCGGGCTCTCTCCGAGGTAGACGGCGCCCGCCTGAACGACGCCCACGTCCCGGACGAGGGCGCGGTGCACGGTGTTGACCCCCACCAGGGACCCGACCATCGCCAGGACGTAGCCGGCGAGGCGGACGGCGTTGAGCCACCGGAAGCTCAGGCGCCGGCTCCACAGCGGTACCAGGACCTCCTCTCCCACGCCCACGGCGGTGCCGATCAGGCCGCCGATGACGAGGCCCCGGAGAGCGGGCCACGGCAGAGCGTCGACGTCCAGGCGGCCGAGGACGACCCCCAGCAGGAGGCCGGCCAGGAGCCCCAGAACCGTGAAGGTGGCGGTGGCCCGGGCGCGCCGCAGGAGGATCCGGTTCATGCGCAACAGTGGCAAGGGCAGCGGCCATGACGTCAAGTCGACAAGGATGACGTTTCCTCGCACGCTTGTCGACTTGACGTCTCTATGTGACGTGAATGCTGCACGCGTGAGCGACGGACGCGATCACTGTCGAGTTGACGACACCATATGACGTGAAGTCGACAAGGGTGGCGGGAGGGGCCGTCCTTTCCGAGTTGACGACACCTCGCCCACCGAGGGGTAACGGCACGCGTTTCTCACGATGCACGGCCCGTAAACGGGCTGAAGCGGCCCTACAGCTCGATCCGGAACTCCACCCCCCACCAGGACTCCTCGGTGAGGTAGAACTGCCCCATGGCCGACGGGCCATCGAAGTAGCTGAGACCCAGGGTGGCGGCGCCCTTCTCGCCTCTGGCCTCGAAGCCCAGGGTGGCGGCGAGCTGCCGCCGCCACTCGGCTCGGTCGGCCCACTGCAGGTCGGCGCCGGCCACGACACCGAGCCTGGCCTCCCGCCAGGGATGCCATCGCCAGTCGGCGCCGAGCTGGAGCGTGCCGTCGTCGCTGAAGCCCGGGAGGACGCCTTCCGCGTCCTCGAGCTGCGAGCGCAGGACCAGGGCGCCGCCTCCGTAGACACGGAACGCGCCCAGGTCGTATCCGGCGATGGCGTCCAGGGCCTCGAAGGTGAAGTCCTCGCGCTGGGCCCCCGTGGCCTCGATCAGCTCGTCGCCGAGGTGCGCGCTCCAGTGGATGAGGCGGACGCGGCCCGACATCCGCCCCCGTCGGGCCTCCAGCGGAAAGGCCACGAGCCAGTCGGTGGCCACCAGCTCGTTGGCGGAGCTTTCCATGCGGAAGCGCGCGAAGACACCCGTCTGGAGGCCGACCACGACGCCGCCTCGGGAACTCCCGGCAAGCCTCCACAGGCGGAACGACCCGCCCATGGCCACGCTGCCGTGGATCTCGCGGCCCTCGGCTCCCGGGAGCGCGGACGCTTCGGCCCGGGCGCCCGACTCGGAGGGACTCAGCACGTCGGAGCTGAGGAGGATGGCATGGAAGCTGGGCTCCCGGGGGGCGGCCAACGGCACCCGGAAGTAGACGTCGGCCGGAAGCCATGCCGGGCCCTGCTGGGCCCGCAGGGCGCCGGTCGGCCACAGGAGCAGGGCTGCGAGGACGAGCGCGAGGCGCCCGGGTCGGCCGGGTGGTCGGATCATGACCTCGATGGAATCGATGGCTCCAGCAGAGCGAGCTGCGCGTGGAAGATCGAGCCCCGGAGCCGCCCTGACCAGATGAGCGCGGCCGATGGGGCTCCGGCGGACGGTTGCACCCCGCGACGCGGTGGAGCACGTTTGCCGGCGTTCCGTGTCGTTTCGTGGTTCCGCCCCTTCTGTGAGGGTCGATCATGCCGCTCGCGCGCCTCCGACGCTCCGTCGTCGGCTACCTCGTGCCGCTTCTCCTTTCCTCGTCTATCGCCGTGACTCTGACGGTGGCCCCTGCCGTCACACCGGCGGGCGCCCAGCAGAGGCAGCCCTTCACCCCCGAAGACGCGCTCAACGTGCGCACCCTGAGCATCGCCGACGTCACGCCCGACGGCCGCTGGATCGCGGCGACGGTGCGGACGCACCGGGATGGCCTGAACGTGGACCACGGGCGCTTCGGGGACCCCACCTACATCGCCCCGTCGCTGGGGGAGGTCCTGGTCATCGACGCGGACTCGGGGGAGGAGCGGAGCCTGTTCGACGAGCGGGTGCAGACCCGAGGCCACGCCTGGTCCCCCGACGGAAGCACCCTGGCCTTCTTCCTCCGGGAGGGAGACGCCTACGGCCTGCGGCTCTACACACCCGCCGACGGCCGCCTGCGCGCCGTGCGCCCATCCACGTCCAGGGAGATCGCGTCGTCCTCCGGCCTCGAGTGGCGTCCCGACGGCGGCGGCCTCCTCATCTCCTTCCGGGAGGAGGGATGGAGGGAGGCTTCGCGGCGGGCGTACGAGGAGCTGGAGGAGGGGCCGGTGGTGGTCCAGGACTCCGAGGATCCGTTCCTGGCCTGGGAGGCGGTCCGCAACCGGGGCGGCCTCACCATCCCGGCGGTCGTCGACGTGCCCTCCGGGAACGTGCGGGACATCCTCCCGGAGGGATCGTACGGCGGGATCGAGCAGAGCCGCGACGGACGCTACGTGAGCGTCACGACGCAGCGCCCCCTCAAGACGGTGTACGAGGGCGGCGGGGCCGCGGAGTGGGGCCTCTTCCGGCTGGACCTCCAGTCCGGGGACACGCTGGTCCTGGTGGAGCCATCGGAGGACCGGATCCAGACCCTGTGGAATCCGGACGGGGACGCCTACGTCTACGCGCGGGAGGGCGACGTCTTCCTGCGGAGCATCTCGGCGGACAGCGCGCGGAACCTCACGGCGGCGAGCCGAGGTGAGGAAGCCGACACCGCGGCCGACCCGGAAGCTGGAGCCGCGCGGGGTGCCGATCGGCCCGGGAGCGCCCGGCGGGATTCGGCCCGGGTGCGATACACCGCCATGCGCTGGAGCCCTGACGGCGAAGCGCTCCTCCTCGGCTCGCAGGGTGGCTGGCACGTTCTGGACGTGGCCGCCGGCGAGATGGTGACGGTCCTCGAGCTGGAGGAGGACGAGGACGAGCGGCCGCGCCGGAGCGTGGCGGCGTGGAGCCCGGACCGCCGCTACCTCTATGTGTCGACCGGCGAGCGCGACCGATGGCATCGGGGACTGGCTCGTCTGGACACCCAGTCGGGGCGCCTGGAACCGCTCGTCGCCGACGCCAACCTCTACGGAGGGTGGCGCCTGGCGGAGGACGGCAGCCGGCTGCTCTTCACCATGTCCGACGGCGACCTCCCCGGAGAGCTGCACGTGGCGGACCCGGCGTACCGGGGCACTCGCCGGCTCACGGACCTGAACCCCTGGCTCTCGGAGAGGAAGCTCACCCGGAGCGAGCTCATCCAGTACCTCGACGTGGACGGCAACGAGCTGTACGGCATTCTCTACTATCCCGTGGACTACGTGCCCGGGCAGCGCTACCCGCTCGTGGCGGAGATCTACGAGAGCTTCTTCGACAACGGTTTCAACGCCAACATGAACCTGCTGGCCAACCAGGGCTGGTTCGGGTTTCGGCCCTCGGTCGAGCTCGAGGAGGGCTTTCCCGGCGAAGCGTGGCTCAAAGGCGTGACCCCCGGTATCAACAAGCTCATCGCGGACGGGCTGGTGGACGGAGACAAGCTGGGCGTGCATGGGACCAGCTACGGGGGTTACGCCACCAACCTCCTCATCACCCAGACCGACCGCTTCGCGGCGGCCATCAACATCTCGGGAAAGGTGAACATCATTTCCTTCCTGGGAGACAGCCCCAAGATCACCACGCGGAACTACCGGGCCGCGGAGGACGGCCAGGACCGCATCGGCGCGACCTTGTGGGAGCAGCCGCAGAAGTACGTGGCCCACTCGGCGATCCTGTTCGCGGACCGCATCGACACGCCCCTGCTCATGCTGACGGGGGAGGGGGACTGGAACGTGCCGGCCACGAACCAGCGGGAGATGTACTACGCGCTGCGCAGGTTGGGTAAGAAGGTCGTCTGGGTGCACTACATGAACGCGGGCCACGGGGCTGGCCGTTCGGGCACGGTACCGGACTTCCACGACCAATGGGACCGGATCGTGGACTGGTACCGGGAGCACTTCGACGAGACGTCGGGAGACGCGGTGACCGAGGAGGGAGGCGACTGACGGGCGGGTCCTCCCGGGCGGCGCGCCTGCTCTTTCCCGCCCTGCGCTGGAGCCCGGAGGTGGGCTTCGAGCGATGCCGCGGGGAGGCGGAGGAGGCGCTCGATCAGGGCGTCGGCGGCTTCATCCTCTTCGGGGGCGAGGCCGGCGAGGTCCGGGCGCTGGTGGCGGACCTCCAGCATCGCTCCCGCCATCCGCTCCTCTTCGGCGCGGATCTGGAGCGAGGAGCCGGGCAGCAGTTCGCCGGGTGCACGGCGCTTCCGCCGGCGGCGGCCCTGGGGGCCCTGGACGACCTCGAGGCGGTGGAGCGCGCCGGGGAGGTCACGGCCCGCGAAGCGCGCGCGTTGGGCGTGGGCTGGATCTACGCTCCGGTGGCGGACCTGGGCTGCGAGCCCCGCAATCCCATCGTGGGCACGCGCGCGTTCGGCGACGATCCGAAGGCCGTGGCCCGGGCGGTCGCCGCGTGGGTGCGGGGCTGTCGGGCGGGAGGCGGGCTCGCCTGCGTGAAGCACTTTCCAGGGCACGGACGCACCGTGGAGGACTCCCACGCGACGCGCCCGGTGGTGGGGGCGAACGCGGCCGAGCTGGCGGCGGACCTGGCTCCCTTCGAGGCCGCCGTGGCGGAGGGCGTGCCGTCGGTGATGACGGCTCACGTGGCGTATCCCGCTCTGGACCCGGCGGGACTGCCCGCCACGCGGTCGGGCCCCATCATCCGGTCGCTCCTGCGTGAGCGGCTGGGCTTCCGCGGGCTCGTGGTCACGGACGCGCTGATCATGGAAGGGGCGTCCCGCGGGGGAGGGGACGCGCGGGGAGCGGCTCCGGGCGCGGACGGGGAAGCGGCGGCCGCCGTGGAGACCCTGGCCGCGGGCGTGGACGTGCTTCTCTATCCCCGCGATCTGGCGGGGACCGCGCGGGGCCTGGCGCGGGCTCTGGAGCGCGGCGAGCTGCCCGCCGAGCGGGTCGACGACGCGCTGGCCAGGGTGGACGCCGCGGCCCGCTCCGTGAGTGAGCCGGGCGCGGCGTCCTGGGGTCGGCGCGAGGACCGGGAGTGGGCCCTGGCGACGGCGGTGCGGTCCGTGCGCTGGGTGGGCGGCGCGGCGTGGGGAGGGCCGGGCGCGGCTCCCGTGCCGCTGACCATCGTGGACGACGACGTGGGGGGCCCCTACCCGGCGCCGTCCCGCCGGCCGCTCCTGGATGCCCTGGCCGATCGAGGGTTCGACGCGCGCCCCGGGGAGGGGAGCGCTGAAGCCCGGGTCCACCTGGTGGCGGTGTTCGCCGACACGCGGGGGTGGAAGGGGAGGGCGGGGCTCTCGGACGAAGCGCGGGCCGCGGTGGCGCGCGCGGTGGCCGCTGGGGCCAGTGAAGTCGCCGGGGCCGGCGCGCTCATCCTCCTGTTCGGCCACCCCCGGGTGGCCGGGGAGCTGCCGGCGGGCGTCCCGGTCCTGTGTGCCTGGGGCGGCGAGCCCCTCATGCAAGAGGCGGCCGCTGAGGCGCTGGCGCGAGGGTGGGCGCGCCCGTGACCGGGATCGACTGGGCGGTGGTGGGGGGCTACCTCCTCCTGACCCTGGGACTGGGCGTCTTCCTGGCCCGACGGGCATCGGGCTCCCTGGTGGACTTCTTCGTGGGCGGGCGCGCCCTCCCCTGGTGGCTGGCGGGGACGTCCATGGCGGCCACCACCTTCTCCATCGATACGCCCCTGTACGTGGCGGGCGTCGTAGGCACGCGGGGCATCGCGGGCAACTGGGAGTGGTGGAGCTTCGGCGTGAGCCACGTGCTCCTCATCACGGTGTTCGCGCGCATGTGGCGCCGGGCCGAGGTGGTCACGGACAACGAGCTGAGCGAGATCCGTTACGGCGGCCGGCCCGCGGCCGCGCTCCGGGCGGTGAAGGGCTTCCTTTTCGCCGTCGTCATCGGGTCCATCGGCATCGGCCTGGCCATGCTGGCCATGGTCAAGGTGGTGGACGCGCTGCAGGTGCTGCCCAGCCTGGGCATCCAGGCCGGGGACGGCGGAAAGCTGTGGGCCGTGATCCTGGTCAGCGTGCTGGTCCTGGCGTACGCGGGGGTGGCGGGGCTGTGGGGAGTGGTGGTCACCGACTTCTTCCAGTTCGTCCTGGGGATGGTCGGCGCGGTCATCGTGGCGGTGGCGGCGGTCGCCCATGTGGGAGGGTTGGGCGCCCTCGTGGAGCGGGCAGCGGGAGTCGCCGACTTCGACGTCCTCTCCTTCACGCCGCTCACGTTCGGCGACGGCAGCCTGGTGGGATGGTCATCGGTGGCGGGCATCACGGCGAGCACCTTCTTCGCGTATGTGTTCCTTCAGTGGTGGGCCTTTCGCCGCTCCGACGGCGGTGGCGAGTTCGTCCAGCGGCTGGCCGCGGCCCGCACCGAGGCCGAGGCGGAGAAGGCCGCCTGGCTCTTCAACCTCCTCCACTACGTCCTCCGCACCTGGCCGTGGGTGGTGGTCGCCGTGGCGGCGCTGGTCATCTATCCGGACCTCGCCGACCGGGAGCTGGGCTATCCCCGCCTCATGCTGGACTTCCTGCCCGCCGGGGTGTTGGGGCTCGTGGTCGCCTCGCTGGTGGCGGCCTTCATGAGCACGGTCTCCACCCTCATCAACTGGAGCGCGTCCTACATCACCAACGACCTGTACGCGCGCTTCCTGCGACCGGACGCGGGGCAGCGGGAGCTGGTGCTGGCGGGGCGGGCGGCCTCCGTGCTGGTCACCGTTCTCGGAGCCGCGGCGGCGTTCTACAGCCAGAGCGTGACGGGCATCTTCCGTCTCATCATCGCCGTCGGCACGGGGCCGGGGCTCGTCCTGGTCCTGCGCTGGTTCTGGTGGCGCGTCAACGCCTGGGCGGAGCTGGCGGCCATGGTCGCGGGCTTCCTGGTCGGGGCCGGGACCAGCGTCGTGCCCTTCTTGCAGATCCAGGACTTCGGCCTGCGCCTGCTCGTCACCTCCCTCGTCAGCGTGGCGGTGTGGGTTCCGGTCATGCTCGTGACGCGCCCCGAAGGGGACGGCACGCTGGACGGTTTCTACCGCCGGGTGCGCCCCGCGGGCCCGGGATGGCGGCGTCAGCGCGAGCGTACCGGCCTGGGCCCGGACCAGGATCTGGGTCACGACCTGGCCCGGACCGCCGCGGGCCTGCTCCTCCTGTTCGGGCTCATGTTCGCCGTCGGATCCCTGGTGCTGCTCCGGTGGGGAGTGTTGCTGGGGTCCGCGACCGCGGCCGTTGCCGGGGGGGTCTGGATGCGGCGGCTGGGGAGGGCGGCGCGGCCTACGCGGCCCGGCGCGGGCTCCGCGGTGGCCCCTGGGACGGCGTCCGTCTAGACGTGCGGGAAAAGCCTCGCCCGCGCGGTCAGCGGCCTGGCGACGGTTCGCCGAATCGCAGAAGGGTCGTAGTGGTGACGCCCCCGTTGATGACAAGCACATAGAGGCGGTCGTACTCGCTGGGCTCGTCGATGGGCTGTCCGGGCTCGCCGCCGAGCATGGCCACCAGGGCGGGGGTGGTGTTGGAGTGTCCCACCACGAGGAACCGTCCGGCCTGCGCCCGCAGGGCCGAGGCGAAGCCCGGTAGGTCTCTCGGGTCGTAGAGCTGGACGTCCAGCCCGGTGCCTTCGGCCACGGGGACGGCGGTATCCCTCGTGCGCGCGTAGTCCGAGGACCAGATGGCCGTGAGGCCGGCATCGGCCAGGGCGTGGGCCAGGGCGCGGGCTCGGGCCTGTCCCTCGGCCGTGAGGGGCGGGTCCGCGGCCGGCTCCGCCTCCTTCTCCGCGTGACGCACGAGGTAGACGACGGTGCCCTGCCCCCATGCGGACGGGGGCGCGAGCAAGGCCACGCCCGCCATCAGGAGCAGGACGCTCAGGGCGGTCTGGACGGTTCGGGATCGGCGGAGCGGGGAAGGTGACATCGCGGCATCGTCCGGGCGGGGGGAGGTGAACGCGAAGAACGGATAATACCCCGAGCGCGGTGGATCAAACGCCCCCCGCCCGGGGCGCCGCCGGCGCGACACCGATCCAGGCGGCGACCGGGGCACGTCCATCCCCTTTGGGTGTAACCGCGGCATCATGGACGCTGCCCTGGCGCTGCACCGCTTCCAGTTCGGGTTCACCGCGGCCTTCCACTACATCTTTCCCCAGCTCACCATGGGGCTGGTCCTGCTGTTGGTGGTCTTCAAGACCATGGGCCTGCGCACCGGGGAGGAGCGGTACCACCGCGCGGCCCGCTTCTGGGCCCGGATCTTCGGGATCGCGTTCACCGTCGGAGTCGTGACCGGCATTCCCCTCGAGTTCGAGTTCGGCACCAACTGGGCCGCGTTCTCCCGGGCGGCGGGGGGCGTCATCGGCCAGACCCTGGCCATGGAGGGCATGTTCGCCTTCTTCCTGGAGTCGGCCTTCCTGGGGCTCTTCCTGTTCGGGGAGGATCGGCTCAGTCCCCGGGCCCATTGGCTCACCGGGGTGCTGCTCCTCGCGGGGACGTGGCTGTCGGGTTACCTCATCGTCCAGACCAACGCCTGGATGCAGCATCCCGTGGGGTACGCGCTGGGTCCCGACGGGGAGATCCTCCTGGAAAGCTATTGGGCCCTCCTCTTCAACCCCTGGGGCGTCTGGCAGTATGCCCACACCATGATGGGCTCGGTCGTGACGGGCTCGGTCGCGGTGGCGTCCATCGGGGCGTGGTACGTGCTGTCCGGGCGGGCCGACGAGGACGGCCGGCTTTTCGTCAGGTACGGCGTGACGGCGGGGCTGGCCGCGTCGATCCTGCTGATCATGCCCACCGGGGACATGCAGGGGCGGAACGTCGCCCACCACCAGCCCGCGACCCTGGCGGCCATGGAGGGGCTGTTCGAGACCGAGGAGGGCGCGCCGCTGGTCATCATCGGCCAGCCCGACGTGGACCGGCGCACCATCGACAATCCTCTCGCGGTGCCGAAGCTGCTCAGCTTCCTCACCTACCAGCGGTGGGGGGCCGAGGTTCGGGGTCTGGACGCTTTTCCCGAGGACGAGTGGCCGGACCAGATCCCTCTCCTCTACTACGCCTACCACATCATGGTGGGGCTGGGGACGATCTTCGTGGCCGTGCTGGGGCTGGCCGCGTTCCTTCTGTGGAGGGGGCGCCTCTTCGACTCCCGCCTGACGCTGTGGGGCCTCATGCTCATCCTGCCCTTCCCGTTCATCGCCAACACGGCGGGGTGGATGACGGCGGAGCTGGGCCGGCAGCCCTGGGTGATCTACGGGCTCATGCGCACGGCGGACGGGGCCTCGCCGCAGGTCTCGTCCGGGAGCGTGGCGTTCACGCTCCTGGGCTTCATGGGGATGTACACGGTCCTGGGGCTGCTTTTCCTCTACCTGGTGGGGAGGGAACTCGTGCGAGGGCCGGGTGGGCCGGGGGGCGCTGCTGAGGCCGCGGCCGCCGGGGTGGAGGCGGCGGCGTCATGACCACCGTGTGGTTCATCCTCGTGGCGTTTCTCCTCACGGGCTACGTGATCCTGGACGGCTTCGACCTGGGCGCGGGCATCCTCCACGGGCTCGTGGGTCGCACCGAGGAGGAGCGAGGGCGCGTGCTGGCGTCCATCGGCCCCGTGTGGGACGGCAACGAGGTCTGGCTCATCGCCGCGGGGGGCACGCTCTACATGGCGTTTCCGGTCCTGTACGCGGCCAGCTTCAGCGGCTTCTACCTCCCCCTCATCGTCATCCTGTGGCTCCTCATGCTCCGGGGCGTCTCCATCGAGTTCCGCGGGCACGTGTCCGATCGCCTGTGGGTCCGCTTCTGGGACGTGGTCTTCTCGGGGTCGAGCGCCCTGCTTGCCCTGTTCTTCGGCGCGGCCCTCGGTAACGTGGTCCGGGGGGTGTCCCTGTCGCCGGAGCGGTGGTTCTTCGCGCCTCTGTGGACGGACTTCGGGGTGGGCGGGGGGCCGCCGGGCATCCTGGATTGGTACACGGTTCTGGTGGGTCTCCTGGCGGTGGGGGCGCTGGGCCTCCATGGAGCCCTGTGGGTGGCCCTCAAGACCGACGGCGAGCTGGGGGCCCGTGCCCTGCGTTCCGGGCGAGTGGCCTGGTGGGCCGTGGCGGCCCTCACCCTGGTCGTGACCCTGGCGACGTTCCGCGTCCAGCCCCTCCTGGCCACGAACCTGGCCGAGCGTCCCTGGGGCTCCGCGTTCCCCCTGCTGGCGGTGGGAGGGCTGGTCGGGGTGGGCGCGTATCTGCGCCGGGAGCCGTCGCCCGGGGTGGAGAGGCGGGCCTTCCTGGCCTCGTGCGCCTACCTGGCGGGGATGATGGCCAGCGCGGCGTTCGGGATCTTCCCGTACGTCTTGCCCTCCTGGCCCCAGGCCGGCATGGGCCTCACGGCGGCGGAGGCCGCCGCCAGCTCGTACAGCCTGGGCGCCGCCCTGGTCTGGTGGCCCATCGCTATGGCCCTCACGCTGTTCTACTTCGTCCGGCTCTACCGGAGCTTCGGCGGGAAGGTGCGGGTGGGGGCGGGGGGCCACTGACGCGAGGCCGGCCGGCGGGCTACATCCCCGCCACCCCCAACACGTCCGTCAGCAGCCACCAAACGCCCACGGCGAGGATCGCCCCCGGCACGACGAAGCGGATCCAGAACACGAGCAGGCGGTCGGCCGGACCCGGCCGGGGGCCGGCCAGCTCCTCGAGCAGCCGGGCCCGCCCCAACGCCCAGCCGGCCGTCAGTGCTGCCGCGAGCGCGCCCACCGTCTGGAAGCCGGAGCCGAACGTCAGGTCCCAGGGCACGAAGACCCCCATGTTGACCATGGGAGGCAGCGCCAGCGCGAGGACCAGGCCCACCGTGGTCCACGTGGCCCGGGTCCGTGACAGCCCGGTGTTGTCGGTGAGGCCCGCGATGAGAACCTCCATGGCCGCCATGACCGAGAGCCATGCGGCGCCGGCCAGAGACAGGAAGAAGATGGCGCCGAACACCCATCCCCCGGGGATCTGGCGGAAGACCTGGGGCAGCGTCGAGAAGATGAGCCCGGGCCCGCTTCCCGGCTCGAGCCCCAG
>DASWKP010000104.1:0-10337 GCA_036396575.1 Longimicrobiales bacterium
AGTGGAACGTGTTGACCAGGTTCCGTAGCGTCAGCCCGAACCCCAGGCCTTCCCGGCTCCACAAAGCGCCCACGTCCACACCGACACCGCGCCCGGCATCGAAGGGGCCCGTCCCGGCGGAGACCTCCAACACGGGAAAGCGCACGTCGTACTCGATGGGATCTCCCGTGAGCGAGCTGCCGTTGTCGCGGGCCAGAAGCACGGCGTTGCCCACGTGCAGCGCCAGGGAGCCACCGAGTGAGACCGTTCCCCCCTTCCACTCGGACACGGGCCATCCCCCACCGACGGTCAGGGTCGTGAGCGCGAAGCCGTCCATCCTGGAGCCGGCGAGGACGAAGTCTCCGGGCTCTCCGGTCCTCCCGGCGTTCCCGAAGAGGAGCAACTCCACGGCGTCGGGGCTCAGGGCGGCGTCGGCCCAGGCGTGGACACCCACCTGAGCCGCCAGGTTCCCGCGGCTGACGGCGACCAGCGCGACCTGCGCCGAGCCGGACCCGACCTGCGATCCCGCGTCCGCGACCCGCTCCAGCCACGACTCGCGCACGGCGCCGGACACGCGCTTGCCGCCGTATCGCGCCAGGTCCCCCAGGTCGACGGGTTCCAGACCCTGCCCCAGGCGAACCGGCAGGATGGCCAGCGTGAAGGCGGGGGCGTCCGGCGCTCCCAGCGCGGCGGGGTTGGCCGACAGGGCCGCAAACCCGCGGGCTCCAGCCACCGAAGCAAAGCCGAGCCCGAGCGAAGCGGCGCTCGGATCCGAGAGCTGGCCGTGGGCCGGAGACCACGCCGACAGCGCGGCCACCGCTCCCCCGACCAGGGCCCGGCGGTGGAGTCGCGGGCGTTTTCGCATCGTCGCCTCGAGGTGACGGAGGCGGACGTTGAAGCTGGCGAGGAGGAGTGGACGGGAGCGCATGACCTCGCCCTACCCGACGGTCGCGGGTGCGGGTCCCTCGATCCCGGCCGCTGCCCGAATTGATCCCCCCCCGGGGCGCGGCTATTTTTCCACGCCTCAGCCGCCGAGAGCCCAGCCGGGAGATGTGGTGGGTCCGCGGGGGCCTCGTGACGCTTCTGCCAGCCCCTGCCGGGAACCTCCGTGCGCCTGGATCACATCCGCAATTTCTGCATCGTCGCTCACATCGACCACGGCAAGAGCACGCTGGCGGACCGCCTCCTCGAGTTCACGTCGACCGTGGATGCCCGCCGTATGCGGGAGCAGGTGCTGGACTCCAACGAGCTGGAGCGGGAGCGGGGCATAACGATCAAGCTCCACGCCATCCGCATGTCCTACCCGGCCCTGGACGGGGAGACCTACGCTCTGAACCTCATCGATACGCCTGGGCACGTGGACTTCACGTACGAGGTGTCCCGTTCACTGGCGGCGTGCGAGGGCGCCATCCTGGTGGTGGACGCCACCCAGGGCATCCAGGCGCAGACGCTTTCGAACCTCTTCCTGGCCCTGGACGCTGATCTGCAGATCATCCCCGTGATCAACAAGATCGACCTCCCCGGGGCAGAGCCGGAGCGGAGACGGGACGAGCTGTCGGACCTCCTGGGGGTCGAGCCGGACACGATCCTGCTGGCCAGCGCCAAGGAGGGCCTGGGCATCCATGAGATTCTCGAGGCGGTGGTGGGGCGGATCACACCTCCCACGGGGCGGGCCGACGCGCCTTTGCGGGCCCTCATCTTCGACTCCTACTACGACACGTATCTCGGGGCCGTCCCGTCCGTCCGCGTGGTCGATGGGGTCCTGCGACCGGGGATGACCATCGGGTTCGGAGCCGTGAAGGCCCGGTACCAGGTGGATGAAGTGGGGATCATGCGCCTCGGCAGAGAGAAGCGGCCCGAGTTGACCCCCGGGGAAGTGGGGTATGTGGTTGCCGCCATCAAAGAGGTGGGACACACCCGACCGGGGGACACCCTCCTCGACGCGGACAACCTGCCGGACGAGCTCCTTCCCGGGTATCAGGAGGTTCGGCCCATGGTCTTCGCCGGCCTCTACCCCACGGACGCGGACGACTACGTGGATCTCCGGGACGCCCTGGACCGTCTCAAGCTCAACGACGCCTCCCTGCAATCCGAGCCGGAGACGTCGGCGGCGCTCGGTTTCGGTTTCCGGTGTGGCTTCCTGGGTCTCCTCCACATGGAGATCGTCCAGGAGCGGCTGGAGAGGGAGTTCCGCGTGGATCTCATCACCACGGTCCCGAACGTGCAATACCACGTCGACCTGACCGACGGGTCCACGCTGCACGTGGAGAGCCCGACCGCGCTCCCGGAACGGGGCCACATCGAGACCGTGTCGGAGCCCGTGGTCGCGGCGCGCATCCTGTGCCCCGCGGAGTACATCGGCAACGTCCAGAAGCTCTGCCACGACCGCCGGGGCGTCTTCAAAGGGATGAACTACCTGGATCCCCAGCGGGTGGAGCTGGACTACGAGCTGCCCCTGTCGGAGATCGTCCTGGACTTCTACGACCGCCTGAAGGGCAGCACGCGAGGTTACGCCGCCCTGGATTACGAATTCCTGGAGTACCGTGCCGATGACCTGGTCAAGCTCGACATCCTGGTGAACGGCGATCCCGTGGACGCGTTCAGCGTCATCATCCACAGCGACAAGGCCTACGAGTATGGGCGCAACATGGTGGTGAGGCTCAAGGAGCTCATTCCGCGCCAGCAATTCGAGGTGGCCCTTCAGGCGGCCATCGGCAACCAGATCATCGCCCGCACCAACGTCAAGGCCCTGCGCAAGAACGTCACGGCCAAGTGCTACGGAGGAGACATCACAAGGAAGAGAAAGCTCCTCGAGAAGCAGAAGGAGGGGAAGCGGCGCATGAAACAGGTCGGTTCGGTGGAGATCCCGCAGGAGGCGTTCCTCGCGGTTTTGTCTCTGGGAGAGTGACCATGACGCGGCCCAGGTGGATCGTCGGCGTGGACATCGGTGGCACCAACGTCGTCGTGGCCCTCATCCCCCTGTCCGGGGGGGAACCAGCCGGACTGCGCAGCATGCCCACGGAGCCGCAGCGTGGGCCCCAGGACGTGGTGGGTCGGGTTACCCGGGCGGTGAAGGAGGCGGTCGCCGAGGTGTGCGGGGGCGGGGGTGGGGACGGCTCGGTGCTCGGAATGGGGATCGGCTCCCCGGGCCCGCTGGACCGGGCGCGGGGTCTGGTCCTGAACACGCCCAACCTGGGATGGACCGACCTGCCCCTCCGGGATCTCCTGTCGACGGCGGTGGGCCTTCCCGCAACCCTGGACAACGACGCCAACTGCGCCACCTACGGCGAGTGGTGGCAGGGCGCCGGACGGGGCGCGCGCCTGCTCGTGGGCATCACGCTGGGGACGGGAATCGGTGGGGGCATCGTCCTGGACGGCGAGCTCCTTCATGGCGTTTCGGACGCCGCCGGCGAGATCGGCCACATGACCATCGACTTCACCGGTAGGCGCTGCAAGTGTGGCAACTACGGGTGTCTCGAGGCCTACTGCTCCGGGCCCAACATCGCCGCTCGGGCCCGGGAGGGGCTGGAAGCCGGGGCCGAGTCCATCCTCATCGACCTCGTGGAGGGCCACCTGGATCGGATCACCGCCGCGACCGTGTACGAGGCCGTGGTGCTGAAGGACGACCTCGCCAACGAGGTCATGAAGGAGACCGCGAAGATCCTCGGGGCCGGGATCGCCAACGTGATCAACGCGCTGAACCCGGACCGGGTCGTCGTGGCCGGCGGCGTGACCCGGGCGGGCCCCTATCTGTTCGATCCGCTCCGGGCGGAGGTCCGGCGCCGCGCGTTCCGGTCGGCTCAGGAGGCGTGCGAGATCCTCCCCGCCGCCCTGCCCGAGACGGCCGGCGTGATCGGGGCGGCCGGGGTCTTCAAGAGAGTGACGTTCGGGAGTGTGTGATGCCCCGGCTCGCCGTTCTGGGAACCATGGTATGGGATACGATCCTCCAGCGGGACCGCCGGAGCGAGGCGGTGGAGGAGTGGGGCGGCATCTCGTACGGGTTGGCCGCCGCCGCGGCTGCGTTGCCCGCGGGGTGGGAGGTGGTCCCTATCCTGAAACTCGGACGCGACCTGTCCGAGTCGGCGCTCAGATTCCTGCGCGACGTTCCCGGTCTGGACTGCGAGACCGGCGTCCGGGTCGTGGGCGAACCCAACGCTCGGGTCGAGTTGCGTTACCGGAATCAGGAGCGGCGCCTGGAGCGTCTGGAGGGCAGCGTGGTGTCCTGGGCATGGGCGGAGCTGGCTCCCATCGTGCGCACATGCGACGCATTGTACGTCAACTTCATCAGCGGCTTCGAGATGGAGTTGGACGTCGCCCGGTCGCTCCGGGCCGGGTACATGGGACCTACCTATGCCGATCTCCACTCCCTCTTCCTGGGAGTGGGGGCCCGGGGTATCCGTGTCCCGCAGGAGCTTCCCTCGTGGGGGGCCTGGCTGCGGTGCTTCGACGCCGTGCAGATGAACGAGGCTGAGTTCGAGTTGCTGGGCCGGAGTTGGGGGGATCCGTGGCGCCTGGCCGCCGACGTGGTGGGGGCCGAGCTGAAGCTCATTACGGTCACCCTGGGCCCGCGCGGTGCCGCCTACGTGGCGGGTCCGGGGTTCACGGAGGACCCGTCACACTGGTCACGCGTCCGGGCTGGCGTGGGGGCGGCGGGACCGACCCGATCGGCCCTGATCTCCGTGGAAGGTGGAGGGGAGGTGGGCGACCCCACCGGGTGTGGCGACGTGTGGGGAGCCACGTTTTTCGCTCGCCTCCTGTCCGGGCATTCCCTGGAGGGGGCCATGAAGGACGCGCATCGGATGGCGTCCCGAAACGTCCTCCACCGGGGGGCGCGAGGCCTCGTGGACCATCTCCTTGGCCGGTTGACCCGCGGATGACCCCGTCTGACCGCCACTCCCTTCCCGGAGGACTCTCCCGGTGAACGTCATCGACCTTCCCGCCGTCCTCGATCACCGCACGCTGGACGAGATCCTCGACGCGGTGGCGGAGACGGCCGCCGGCGCGAAGACGCTCTTCGACGGGCGTCACGTGCGCTGGGTGGACCCCAACGGGATGGTGGGCCTCCTCGCCGCGGGAAGCACCGTACGAGATCGTCAGGGCACCCCCGTCCGCCTCCAGATGCCCGACCATCCCGAGGTGCCCGGTTACATGGCCCGGATGGGGTTCTTCCGCGCGGCGGAGGCGATCTTCGAGTTGGATCGCCCCGGGCCCCGCAGGAGCGAAGGGGCCTCCGACGTGCTCCTCGAGATAACGCCCATCACGACCAACAGTGACGTCCATGAGGTGGTGGACCGCGTCCAGGGGAGGGCGGGGGGAATCCTGTCGCGGTCCCTGGAATATCCACCCACCGCGGTGGTCCAGTTCATCGTGATCCTCTCGGAGGTCTGCCAGAACATCATCGAGCACGCGGAGGCTCCGGGCTGGGTCGCCGCCCAGGCCTACAACTGGCGAAAGCGCCTCGGTCGCCGGGTGCTGGTCATTTCCGTGGCCGACCTCGGGCGGGGCTTCCGGGGGTCTCTCGCGGCGGAGCACGCCGCGCGTTTCGGCGACCGCTGGGGCGACGCCACGGCGCTCGAGGCGGCGTTCATCCACGGCCTGACACGCTTCCCGGATTCGGGGCGGGGCCAGGGCATCCAGCAGATCCGCAAGCAGGTCCGCCGCTGGGACGGGATGATCTCCATCCGAAGCGGGACGGCGCGGATCACCGATGTACCGGAGTGGGACGACAGCCTCCCCCTGGTCGATGGCCTTGGTGCCTTTCCGGGGGCCCAGATCGGCATCGTTCTGCCGGCGCGGGTCGGCGGCGAGCCATGAACGGCGGGGGACGGGGATGAAGATCGACGTGGGCAGGCTGGTCCAGCGGAGCGTGGCCTCCCTCTACTCGAACCTCATCACGCGGCCGACCGGCAGGGCCGTCCGGCTCGCCATCGAATCGCAGCTCGCGGAGGAGGGCGACACGGCGTTCAGCCTGATCGACCTCTCCCAGGTGACGATCCTGGACTTCTCCTGCGCCGACGAGGTCGTCGCCAAGCTACTCCAGCGCTACCTGGGCGAGGATCGGCCCGGGGACGCCTTCTTCGTGTTCCGCGGCGTCAAGGCGCCGCACCGGGACCCTATCGAGACCGTTCTGCGGCGACAGGGTCTGGCGGCGGTGGCGCAGGGAGAGGACGGCGTCTTCGAGTTGCTCGGGACCCTGACGGAGGGCGAGGTCCGCGTGTGGGCCGTCGTGGAGGAGTCGGGGCGCGTTGCCCAGCGGGACGTGAGCGTCCTCCTGCCGGAGCCCGCCCAGCGCCACGCGCTGGAGGAGCTGGTGCGGCGACGGCTCGTCTTCCGGGCTCCGAGCACCGGAGAGGTCCACGCCCTGAGCCGGTTGGTGCGGGACCTCTAGAGTCCGGGGTTTCAGCCCTCGTCCATGAACGGGTAGCGGTAGTCCGTGGGCGGCACGAAGGTCTCCTTGATCGAGCGGGCCGATACCCACCGCACCAGGTTCAGCCCCGAGCCGGCCTTGTCATTCGTCCCGCTGGCGCGGCCACCCCCGAAGGGTTGCTGGCCGACCACCGCCCCCGTTGGCTTGTCGTTCACGTAGAAGTTGCCCGCGGCGTGGCGCAGGGCGCTCAGAGCCTGGCGCACGGCCACCCGATCGTCAGCGAACACGGCCCCCGTAAGGGCGTACGGGGAGGTGGAATCCACCAACTCCAGGGTCTCGGACCATCGCTCGTCCGCGTAGACATGAATCGTCACCACGGGCCCGAAGATCTCATCGCACATGGGCTCGGAGTCGGGCGTGCGACTCAAGATGATCGTGGGTCGGATGAACCAGCCGGTGCCGTCGTCGCACGCGCCTCCGGCGATGAGGTCGGTGTCCGGAGAGGCCTTCGCCCTCTCGATGTAGCCGCGGATCTTGTTGAAGGCCGCCCGATCGATGACCGCCGACATGAAGTTGGAGAAGTCCGCCGGGTCTCCCATCGTGATCCCTTCCGTCACCTCCACGAGGAAGTCGCGAAGGTCTTTCCACATGGTCTCGGGGATGTAGACGCGGGACACGGCGCTGCACTTCTGCCCCTGGTACTCGAAGGCGCCCCGCACGATCGCCGTCCGCACGGCGTCCACGTCCGCCGAGGGGTGCGCCAGGATGAAGTTCTTGCCTCCCGTCTCCCCGACGAGGCGGGGGTAGGTCCTGTAGTTGGCGATGTTCTCGCCCACGGTCCTCCACAGATCCTGGAATACCGGAGTGGACCCGGTGAAGTGGATGCCGGCGAGGTCCGGGTCGGCCAGGAGCTGGGCCGAGATCTCCGCGGAATTACCGCTGATGAGGTTGATCACGCCGGGCGGGATTCCAGCGGCCTGGAAGAGGCGGGCGGTGTAGTGGGCCGAGAGAAGGCCCGTCCGGGCGGGCTTCCACACGACGGCGTTTCCCATCATGGCCGGGGCCGATGGCAGGTTGGCACCGATGGCCGTGAAATTGAAAGGGGTGATGGCGTAGATGAACCCCTCGATCCCCCGGTAGTCGATGCGATTCCACATGCCATCCGACGAGTGCGGCTGGCCGCCGTAGAGCTTATCGGCGAAGAAGACATTGAAGCGAAGGAAGTCGATGACCTCGCAGGCGCTGTCGATCTCCGCCTGGTGGCAGGTCTTGCTCTGCCCCAGCATGGTCGCCGCGTTGAGCGTCTGCCTCCAGGTCGTGGCCAGGAGTTCGGCAGCCCTGAGGAACACGGTCGCTCGGTCCTGCCAAGGCATCGCTGCCCACTCCTTCCGCGCGGACACCGCGGCGGCCACGGCGCGCTTCACTTCTTCGGGGCCGGCCCGATGCGCCCGCGCGAGCACGTGTCCGTGGTCGTGGGGCATCACCACGTCGAGGGTGTTACCGGTGCGTACCTCCTCGCCGCCGATGATCAGAGGAATGTCGACTACCTCGTTGGACATGTCGGCGAGCCGCGACTTCAGCTCCGCGCGCTCGGGCGTGCCCGGAGCGTAGGTCAGGACCGGCTCGTTGGCGGGTCGTGGCACCTGGACGATTCCGTTCATCGTTTGCCTGATTGGCTCTGTTGAGGTTGGCGGGGTCGCGACAGGAGCCGGGCAAAAAAAAGAGCGGGGAACCACCAGGGTTCACCCGCCCTCCACATGTACCTGGGACGCTGACAGCGGTCGTCCCGCAGGCGAACGACCCGGCTCTCAGGTCACCAGAATCTCACCCGGGACAGGCCCTTGCGCAACCGGTCCCAGTTCCCGTCTCGGGGCAGGTAGCTGTAGTAATACTGCAAGTAGTAGCTCTCCTCGGGGTTGGATGCCGAGACCTCGTTGAGAATGGCGCCCAGGACCCTCACGCCAACGCGGCGGAGTTGGTCGACGGCGCGCTCCGCGGCCCGCTGCTCGGTCTTTCCGGAGCGGAGGACGAGGCAGCATCCATCCGTGTGCACACCCAGGGCGGCCGCGTCGGTGACCGCGAGGATGGGTGGCGAGTCGATGATGATCTGACCGTACTTGCCCTGGAACTCCTCGAGCAGCCGTTTCATCTCCTTGGAGCTGAGGAGCTCCGACGGATTGGGCGGGAAGGGCCCGCTGGGGAGCACGTCGAGGTTGGGAAGGACGCTGGGGCGGATCGCTTCCCTGGGTTTCACGTCGCCGATGAGGAGGTTCGTGAGCCCCGGCTCCCTCATGAGGTCCAGTGCCAGATGGATCGCCGGCCTGCGCAGGTCGCCGTCCACGAGCAGGACCTTCTGGCCCTGCCGCGCCATCATGATGGCGTAGTTCACCGCCGTCGTGGATTTTCCCTCGGCCGGCCCCGGGCTCGAGAACAGAAGCGAGCGCGTCGTCTGATCGTCCGAGGTCATGAACATGAGGTTCATGCGGAGGTTCCGATACGACTCCGCCGCCGGGTCCAGGGGGTCGAGGGCCACGACCAGCGGGACCCCATGTTCGTGCCCTCCGGAGGCCCGGTCCTCCGACACGCGCTGTAGCCTTGGGATGACGCCCAGGACGGGAATGCCCAGGAACGACTCCACGTCGGAACTCGTGCGAACGGTGCGGTCCAGGTATTCGAGGAAGAAGGCCGCGCCCACGCCGAGGATCAGCCCGAGGACCGCGCCCAGCAAGACGTTCACGCGGCCTCCCGGCTGGATGGGGGTCGCACCCATCGCTGGATCGATCACGTCCACGTAGGGGCTGGCCGCCGACTGTACGATCTTGGCCTGGTAGAGCTGGGAGCGGATGTAGGAGTACATCTCGTCGTCGAGCTGCTTCTGGCGCTGCAGCTCTTCCAGGCGATTCTGCAGGTTCGGGAAGTTGGCTTGCTCGATCCTCAGTGCGGCCTGCCGGTCGGTGAGCGTCCGAATGGACTCACTCAGTACGCCGAGCCGAGCGGCTACGACCTCGACGAGATCCAGCCCCAGGTTGTCGATCTGCTCGCGCACGGCGCGGATCTGGGGATGGCCCTCGGCCAGGCGGTCCTCCGCGAGGAGGCGACGGACCTCGGCCTGCTCGCGTCGCATATCCTGGATGAGCGTGCGAATCTGCGAGCTGGTTCCTTCGGGGAGGATCTCCAGCACGGGGGCCAGATCGATATCGGCCGCTCCCTGGGCCTCGAGGCGGGCCGTCAGGTCCACCAACATGGCCATCTGCTCGTCCGCCGCCTGCAAGTCCCGGTCGACGCGTTGTAGATCGTCCACCAGGGTTCGTTCACGGGCGGTCAGGTTCGTGAACTCCCCTGACTCCCGGAACTGCTGGATGCGCCGGGCCGACGTCTCCCGCTCCTGGCGGATGCTGTCGAGGTTGTCCTCGATGAACACGATGCTCTGGGCCGCCTGTTGCGCGACCCGCCGAGCACCGCGGTCCCGTAGCTCGGCCGCCATCGCGTTGAGCACGCGGGGGGCGAGGACCGGATCCGGTGACACGTAGAAAACGTCGATGATATTCGTGCTCTCGCCCCGGGGCGAGGCGGTCAGCGCACCCGTGATCTCCCCAGCCACGGCCTCGGAGGGGACCACTCTCAGTCCGTAGATCCGGTCTTCGCGCGGGGGAGGCTGCAGCGTGAAGCTGATCGCTCCGGCGTCCAGCACGGTCCCCACCGAGCCGGCGCCGAGCACCTGTCCATCCTCTGAGCGGAGTTCCGCGTTTACGCCGGATCCGTCATAGACCAGTTGATAGAGTCCGGAGGCGGTCCCGGGCGCGACCACGGGGTTGAGCGCGAGGTCCGAGCGCACCAGATCCGGCCCGACCGGGAAGAGCCGTAGCCCCACGCTGTCCGCCACGGCCCGGGCGAGCTGGGTGGCCTGGAGAACCTGGATCTCCGACTGGATGGGATCCACGTAGATGTCCATCCCCGTGACACGGACGCCTCCGGTGACCAATCCACGCGC
>DASWKP010000105.1:0-2108 GCA_036396575.1 Longimicrobiales bacterium
AAACTCGTCCGTTCCTCCCGCGGGCGCGCCGATCAGGCCCATCACCACCGGGCGGCCGAGCTCCCGCTCGACGAGCTGAAGCGTCCCCCCACGCACCTCGACCTTGTCCGGGTCCACTCTCGGTGGCAGGTATACGTTGACGAACGCGCCGTAGTAGCCCACCGGGACGTCGCGGCTCGAGCCGGTCCCCAGCAGGACGGAGGGCGGTCCGGTGGGGGCCCCGTTCGTGAGCGCGACCGTCACCGTCACCTCGGCGGAGCCGTCGGGGGCCAGGGTGGCCTCATAGCGGACGTCCTTCTCCGCGAAGAACCCGGTCCGTGCGCCGACGCCCCCGTCCCATGCCACCACCAGCGCGTTGGGGCCGGGGTCGAACCGGCCCGACGCGCCCAGGGCGTCGAGGGCCCGCTCCTCGGCGGGGTCCGCCGAGAACACCTGGAGGTGACGCTCCCGGGCCGCCCGAGCCATGGCCTCCCCGAAGGCCTGGGCGGGGAGCGGCCGCTCCAGGATGGCCTGCCACAGCGCCATGCCGAGCGCTCCCTGGATCAGGTTGGATTCGGTCTGGGAGGGAGTCTCGAACGTGCGCCGAAGGAGGACGTCGGTGACGCTCTGGGCCGTGATGGGCCCGGGCCAGAACGGCGTGTCCACCGGGCCGACGGCCGAGAGGACGTAGGACATCCACACCGGGTCCACCGAGATGACCCCGTCCACGGGGGGACGTCCCGCCGCCTCCCACATCGCTATCAGCAGCCGGGCCGAGGTGGGGAAGTCCGGCGGGTAGGTGGCCGCGGTGAAGTGGGTGAGCGCGCCGAACCGCGCGTAGCGCGTGGCCACCTCTTTGGGCGCGTCGATCGGGGGCACCGTGCCGAGCGTCGTCGTCGGGGCCAGCCCTTCCAGCCCGATGCGGCCATCCGTGGCGGTGAGGACGGCATAGTTTCCGGGGAACCCTCCCGACCCCCGGGGGTCCGACAGGTTCTGCATCACCACCAGGTACCGGCGGGGGGTGGGGTCGCCCAGGAACGGCGGGAGCAGCTCGCTCAGGGTGGCCGCGGTGCGGGCCAGCCGGGCGCGGGAGGCCAGCTCCTCCCGGGCGGTGTCCACGGCCTCCCGGACGGGCCCGAACAGTCTCGAGGTTGAGACAGTCGCGAGCGCACGCTCTGCGCGCGTGAGGAGGGTGGCGGCGGACCGCACCGCGGGTCCGGCCCTGGCCACGGCGGCGGTGTCGATCGAGCCGGCGGAGCTGAGCCCGGGGACCGTCGTCCCGTCCCACCCCGTCTCCTGGGCGGCTTCGGCCAGCGACCGGCCGGCCCGGGCGGCGAGCTCGGAGGCCCCCGCGAGGGCGCGGAGGGCGTGGACGTCGTCGCCAACGATCGGGAGCCAGGCAGCCACTGTCCCCATGGGATGACGCAGGGCTCCGGCGACCCGCCCGGCCGACTCCTCGGCGAGGAGGAACGAGGTGGAGGCCTCATCCGGACGCCCCTCCAGGAGGGCGTCCGAACCCGCTACCAGGCGGTCGCGGGTCGCCCGAAGCTCCCGGCCGGCCGTCGTCGCCACCCAGACCGCGTCGAGCGCCGCAAGAAGGGCGATCGCCCCCAGGGCCAACGACCCCACGGTGAGGACCACCCGCCGGCGCGACCGGGGGCGGCGCGCCCGCACCCGGACCCGTTCGCGCACGGGCGATCCGGTCATTCCCGAGGTCATGGTGCGTACTGTAGGAGGGCAGACCTCGGGCTGCACAGGCAGGTCGGGGCTTGACGTTTCCCCGGCGGATTTGACAGGGGGCTTGCCTCCGCAGGGCAACCCAGTTAGGCTGCCTCGTCACATCCGCGGTCACGAGGGGGAGGTCCGATGAGAGCTACCCGCGGTTCGTTCCTCACCATTTTCGGGCTCGTCGCCGTCCTTTCGCTGAGCGACGTGGCCTCCGCGCATACCGTGTCCTTCTCGACGAGCCTGAGCATTAGTCGCTCGCCGAGGGGCACCGTCGAACCGGGCACGAAGGTGACGTTCTCGGGCAGGCTCTCCTCGGAGAAGAAGGCCTGCAAGAACGGATCCAAGATCCAGCTCATCAGGGTGGGTGAGGGGGTCGTGGCTACCCACAGGACCGATGACCG
>DASWKP010000106.1:0-4609 GCA_036396575.1 Longimicrobiales bacterium
ACCCGTCCGCCCCACGCCGCCCGAACGGAGTCCCCCGGACGTCGCGGAGCCGTCGGGGGAAACGGGGGCGCGCGCTTGGCTCGCCGCTCTCGCTCGGGGCGCCCGCGTGTGGCTCGCGGGTGTCCCCGCCAGCCCGAGAACGCTCGCGTGGGTGGGCATCGCGATCGTCGCCGCTGGGATCTTCGTCCTGTCGGTGACCCTCCCGGACCGGGGGCCCTCCTCGGGGCCCGCGCAGCCTTCGGAGCCCACGGTGGGCTCGGATCCGGCGGGGTCCCAACGGACAGGCGGGCCGGCGGACGACCAGCGGTCCGGGTCTCAGGAGGTGGCGTCGCTGCGCATAACCCCCGAGAGAACGGTGCTCGTGCCCCCCCAGGAGGTACGGCTCACGGGCGTGGCCCTGGACGCCGACGGTAGGGAGCTGACGGCGGTCACGATCTCGTGGTACCTGGCGGACGCCGTTCCCCGTGGGGCCGCCACCGTCAGCGAAGACGGCGTCCTGTCGGCCGTGGCGCCGGGGACCGCCACGGTGCGGGCCTCCGCCGGGAGTGTGGAGGCGGAAGCCCACTTCTCGATGGAGGCGGCCGAGAAGGAGGAGGAGGAGGAGGCCACGGCCACGACTCCGACGCCCCGGGCCGAAGATGCGGCGCTCCCGGGCGTGGCCGGCGTGTCCATCGAGGGCGCGACGGGACCCATGGAGGAGGGCGATGCGCGGACCTTCGCCCTGACCGCCCGGGACGACCGGGGGGGCGACTACGGCGTCCCCGTCGGTGCTCCGGCGTGGCGGAGTACGGATACCGGGGTGCTCGCGGTCTCCGCCGCTGGCGTGGTCACGGCGACGGGAGGCGGAACCGCCTGGCTCGTGGTCAGACTGGAAGGGGTCTCTGACAGCGTCAGGGTCGACGTCACCGCGGCCGTCGCCTCGGTCGCCGTCGAAGGCGTGCCCGCCGGGCTGGCGGTCGGAGACACGGCCCGGTTGGCGGCCCGGGTCCTGGACCGCCGGGGCGACCCACTGACCCGGGACGTGACGTGGCGGTCCGACGCCCCGGACATCGTGCTGGTCAACCGGAACACGGGCCAGATCCGGGCCGTGGCGCCCGGGTCCGCCACGGTGGCCGCCGGAAGCGGCGGGATCGAGGGGGCCGCCGCGATCACCGTCAGGATGCCCGCCCCGACCCCGGCCGACGCCAGACGGGCGGCTGAGCAGTGCGTGACCGTGCTGAGGTCTCAGGCGACCGATCAGGTGCGCCAGCTCATGGGTCCCGAACCGGAGGGCGAGTCCAGGCCCCACCAGCGGTTCCTGGAGCTCATGCGCGTGCGGGCCCGGCGCCTCCAGATCGGGGACGTGACCGAGGTGGTCCTCGGCCAAATGCGGGAGGATCGCGCCCAGTTCCGCTTTCCCCTCGAAATCCAGTGGACGACCGCGTTCGGCACGCGGGAGACACGGCGGGTGACATTCGACGGAGTCCTGGCGGGCCAGGAGGGCGCGTGGCTCCTGGCCGGATGCCGCGTGGCGGCGGGAACGGAGTTCTGACCCGGAGCGATCCGCGCTACCGGCCGATCAGCCCCCCACGCCGATGCCCAGTCCCAGACGGACCACCACGTTGCCGAAGCGGCCCAGGTCTCCCTTGACCGTCGCCACGTCCGTTGCCTCGGCCCGGGAGAACTCAGCTTCGCCGAAGTCCTTGAGGCCCACGGTGGCGCCTATGTCCAGGTTCACGCGCTCGCTGACCCGGACCAGGATCCCTCCTCCACCGTTCACCGTGAAGCCCGTCGCGTCGCCGGTGACGTTGGTCACGATCTGCGCGCACTCGACCTCGTCCCGGCTGGTGGTGGGATCGGTCACGCACAGGACCCGCCCGACGTTCTCCGCCACCTGAATGGTGCTGACCGCGAACCTGCCCGACACGTAGAGGGCGGCTCGCTCCGAGGCCGCCGCGACGAGGCGGGGCTCCAGGAAGACTCCGCGGATATCCAGGTCCTCGCCGGTGAAGCGCGGGGTGGCGCTCGATCCCGCCGAGGAGGAGTGCCAGGCGAGTTCGGCGCCCAATCCCAGGGACAGACCCCCGGGCGTATAGCGGATCTGGAACTCGCCGCCGACGCCGCTGTCAGCGTCGAACTGCGTATGGCTCTCACCGAAGATGACGTTTCCGGTGCCCGAGAGCTGAAGGGACCACTTCTGCGCGGACTGTGCCCGCAGGCACACCGGCAGCGAAGCGATCATGACCAGGGCGATGGTCGGAGGACACCAACGCATGGCGCGGACCCGTGCTGGGGACAGGGGAAGGTTACCCCTCGAATCTGCCCGCGCCGCGACCCGCTCGCAACGCAGCCGACGACCCGGCCGGCCGGGTGCCCGGTCGGGTGCCCCGTGCGGGACTTGGCTCCCGGACGCTTCAGAGCGTATCCTCCCACGAGACGGCCTGAACGGTGCGGGCCACACGCTCGTAGTCGTGTCGGGAACACCGCGAGAGGTCACCAGCGCTTCACCCGGAGGAACACCATGGGTCTGTGGGACAAGGTCAAGGGCGAGTTCGTCGACGTCATCGAATGGACCGACGACTCCGGTCGGACCCTCGTATACCGCTTCGAGCGGTACAACAACGAGATCAAGTACGGCGCCGAGCTGACGGTCCGGGAGGGCCAGGCCGCCGTCTTCATCGATGAGGGCAAGCTCGCCGATGTCTTCCCGCCTGGGATGTACACGCTGGAGACCTCGAATCTGCCTATCCTCTCCACGCTGAAGGGGTGGAAGCACGGCTTCGAGAGCCCGTTCAAGGCCGAGGTCTACTTCGTCAGCACCCGCCAGTTCACGGACCAGAAGTGGGGCACCAAGAACCCCATCATGCTGAGGGATCCCGAGTTCGGACCGGTGCGGGTGCGCGCCTTCGGCTCGTACGCGATGCGGGTGGGCGACCCCGCCGCGTTCATCCGGGAGATCGTCGGCACGGATGGGCACTTCACCACGGACGAGATCACCAACCAGGTGCGCAACGTCCTGGTGGCCCGCTTCAGCGACGCCCTCGCCGAGTCGGGGATCCCCGTGCTGGACATGGCCGCCAACCTGGACGAGCTGGGCGACAAGCTGGACGACCGGGTCAAGTCGGACATCGAGGCGTATGGCCTCGAGCTGCGGACCCTGCTGGTGGAGAACATCTCCCTGCCACCGGCCGTGGAGGAGGCACTGGACAAGCGCACCTCCATGGGCGTCATCGGCGACATGACGAAGTTCACCCAGTACCAGGCCGCCGAGGCCATCGGCGACGCGGCCAAGAACGAGGGTTCTGGCGGGTTGGCCGCCGGGGGCCTGGCCGCGGGGCTGGGCATCGCCATGGGCGGGCAGATGGGCCAGGCCCTGGCCCCGCAGCAGGGCGCTGGCACGGCCGCCCCGGGTGGTGGCGCCCCCGCGGGCCCGCCCCCCCTCCCCGGCCCGCCGTCCTTCTACGCGGGCATCGACGGCAACCAGGAGGGCCCTTTCGACAGTGGGGCCCTGAAGGCGCAGATCGGGGGCGGACGGATCACGCGTGACACGCTGGTCTGGTGCGAGGGCATGTCCGAATGGGCGCCCGCCGGGCAGGTGGAGGCGGTGGCGAAGCTCTTCCCCGCCGCACCACCGCCGCTGCCGTCCTCGTGACGAGTCCCGCGCAACGGTGAGGCTGTAGTGGACCGGCACGTGGAGTGATGGACGAGGGCCGAAGACCCGAACCGGCCGCGTCGGCGGAAGGCGTCCGCCAGTTTCCCTGCGCCCAGTGCGGGGCCAAGGTGGAGTTTGCCCCGGGGACCGACTCGCTCCAGTGCCCCTACTGCGGTGCCGAAACGGCCATCGAGGCAACGGACGCCGAGGTGGTCGAGCAGGACTTCCGGGCCGTGCTGGCGGGGCTCGAAGCCGGGGCCGAGACCGAGGAGATCTCCTCGGTGCGCTGCGAGTCCTGCGCGGCGGAGGTGGAGCCTCCCGCGTCTACGGAGGCCTTCCCCTGCCCCTACTGCGGCTCGAGCATCGTGGCCACGGCAACGTCCAGGCGGCTCATCAAGCCCCAGGCGCTCCTGCCCTTCCACGTGGACGTCCAGAGGGCCACCACCCTTTTTCGTGACTGGATCAAGGGCCTGTGGTTCGCGCCCAACGCCCTCAAGAAGCTGGCCCGGCTGCAGGGGCGGCTCCAAGGGCTGTACGCGCCGTACTGGACGTTCGACGCTTCCACGCGCAGCCGCTACACCGGCATGCGGGGGGACGACTACTACGTCACGCGGACGCGCACCGTCAGGGGCCCGGACGGGAAGACCCGCACCGAGACGTACCAGGACAAGGAAACGCGCTGGACGCCCGTTATGGGCGCGGTGAGCCGGGTCTTCGACGACCTGCTGGTGGTGGGCTCCAACTCCCTGCCCCGCTCCCTGGCCGAGGAGCTGGAGCCGTGGGACCTGGAGGCCCTGGTGCCTTACGCGGACGCCTACCTGTCCGGCTTCATCGCCGAGCGCTACCAGGTGGGCCTGCCCGACGGTTGGGAGCGCGCCACGGAGCGCATGGAGGAGGCGATCCGGGGCGACGTGCGCCGGGACATCGGCGGGGACCACCAGCGCATCGCGACGCTGTCCACGCGCCACGACGACGTCA
>DASWKP010000107.1:0-5229 GCA_036396575.1 Longimicrobiales bacterium
GAGGGCGTCCTCCAGGCGGACGCGCTCGGTGAGCCGCGAGACCTCCGCCAGGCGCGCGACGACTCCCCGGCGAGGCCAGAACAGGGCCGCCAACGCCCCCATGATGAGGGCGAAGACGAGAAGGGCGTATGCGGGATCGACCATGACGAGCATGAGGCAAGGGGAAATTTAGGCTAGACTAATTTTTATCTACACCGCAGGTGTGTCAAGGGTTCGGGCCCGGGGCGGTGCGAGGGATGGACGGCTCGGCCATGATTATTCATATTGTTAATATTAAACTTGTTGTACACGGAGGAGGCACGATGAACGGGACCAACCGGATCGGCGAGTTCGAGCAACTGGCGCTCCTGGCGGTGATGCGCCTGGGCGACGAGGCGTACGGGGCCCGCATCCAGGAGGAGTTGGAGCGCACGGCGGGCCGGGAGGCTTCCGTGAGCGCCATCTACATCACCCTCACCCGCCTGGAGGGAAAGGGCCTGGTGGCCTCCCGCATGGGAGAGCCCACGGAGGTGCGGGGCGGCAAGGCGCGCAGGTACTTCCGGGTGGAGCCTGGCGGCGTGGCCGCCCTGAACGAAGCGAGGGACCGGCTGCTGTCCATGTGGGACGGCCTGGAGCGCGAGATCGAGGGAGCCGGGATCAGTGCGAAGTGACGGCGGGCCCTGGCGCCTGCTCGGCCCCCTGCTCCGCCTCCTCGTTCCCCGGGAGATCCGAGGGGACGTCGAGGGGGACCTGAGGGAACGGTTCCGGGGGGTGGAAGGGGCGCGGGGGCGGCGCGCGGCAGACCGCTGGCTCTGGCGGCAGATCGTCGCCATGCGGCCCCTCGCGCTGCGGAGAGCGGTACGGCGGGCGAGGCGGCGGGCAGGCTCACGCACGAATCAGGGAGGACTCATGGGAAGCGGAGGATGGGGATGGGACGCGCGTCAGGGGCTCCGGGCGGTGCGGTCGCGGCCCGGGGCGTCCCTGACGGTGATCGCCACCGTGGCGGTGGCCATCGGCCTTACCACGGCGGTCTTCAGTGTCGTGCGTGGCGTTCTCCTGGAGCCCCTGCCCTACCCCGGCTCGGAGCGCCTGGCGCAGGTCTGGCAGACCAAGGGGAGTTGGATGGACTCCCCCAGCTCCCAGCTCCGGGCCTTCGCGGAGCGCTTTCCCCTGTCGGTGCCCACGTTCAACGACTGGACCGGGGAGGACACCGGCTTCGAGGCCCTGGGCGCGTGGACCAACCGTTCCCCGGTCCACCCGCAGGCCGACGGCGCGGAGATCCTCCGGGCGCAGGCGGCCACCTCCGGCGTGTTCGAGGCCCTGGGGGTGGAGGCCCACCTGGGGCGTACGCTCCTCCCGGAGGATGACGGTCCGGGGGCACCCCGGGTGGCGGTGCTGAGCCACGAGCTGTGGCAGGAGCGGTATGCGTCGCAGCCGTCCGCCCTGGGGACGGACCTCGTCCTGGACGGGATCGCCCACGCCATCGTGGGGGTCATGCCGCCGGGCTTCCGGCTCCCCGACGGACCCACCCGCCTGTGGATGCAGCTCTCCGAAGAGGACCTGGCAGAGGACCGGGATTCCCAGTTCCTCACGGTGGTGGGGCGCATCCCCGTGAGCGGCAGCCTGGAGGTCGCCGCCGAGCGCCTGGCAGCGGTCCAGGGGCGCCTCGCGGAGACCTACCCGGACGAGCAGGGCGACGTGGGCTCCCGGGTCGTGGGGCTCCTGGATGCCGTGGTGGGGGAGGTGCGCTCGACGCTGTGGTTCCTCCTGGGGGCGGTGGGCCTGGTCCTGGTCATCGCCGTGGTGAATATCACCAACATCCTATCCGTCACGGGGCTCACCCGGCGCAAGGAGCTGGCGGTCAAGGCGGCCCTGGGGGCCGGGGCGGGCCGACTCGTGCGGGGGCTTCTGGCGGAGAGCGCGGTTCTGGCGGGAATCGGGGGCCTTCTGGGCATCGCCCTGGCCTGGCTTTCCCTCCCTCTCCTGCTCCGGCTGGTGCCGGCCACGGTGCCCCGCTACGAGGCCATCGACATGGACATGGGGGTCCTGGCCTTCGGACTGGCGGTGACCGCGGTCACGGCCCTGCTGGTGGGGACGCTCCCGGCCCTTCATGCCGCCCGGGCAAGGCCGCAGGAGATGATGAGCGAGAGCGGGCGGGGCCTGGCGGGGGGCCGCACGGGGGCGCGGGTGCGCGCCGTGTTCGTGGTCACCGAGGTGGCCCTGGCCTTCGTCCTCCTGGTGGGAGCGGGGCTCCTGGGCAACAGCTTCGCCCGACTCTGGTCCGTGGACCGGGGCTTCGCCAGCGAAGGCCTCATCACCGTGTCGGCGTACCCGGACCCGGCGGCGTACCCGGAGCGGGATGACCGGGACCTCTTCGTGCGGAGCCTCCGCGAGCGGATGGCGGCCATTCCCGGCGCGGAGGTGACCGCCACCAACCAGGCGCCCCTGTCAGGCTCCACTTCGTCCACCACGTACCAGCTCGACCGGGGCGACGTGGAACCGGAGGACACCAACGTCCTCATCAGCGTCGTGCTGGAGAACTACTTCGACGTCATGGGGATCCCGGTCCTGGAGGGGCGCGGGTTCGAAGGCTCTGACGTCCGGGAGGCGCCGGGGGTGGCGGTGGTCAACGAGTCGGCGGCCCGCGCCCTGTGGCCCGGAGAGTCGCCGCTGGGCAAACGGCTTCGGGGGGGCGACGAGGCCCCTTGGATCACCGTGGTGGGTCTGGCGAGGAACGTCCGCCACCAGGGCCTGGCCCGGGAGCCCGAGCCGAAGCTCTACGTGCCGGTGTGGCAGTCGGCGCGCCATCCCACCACCTGGGTGCTCCGGGCTTCGGGGGACCTGGCGGGCGTCACGGAGCTGGCGCGGCGGGCCGTAGCGGGCATCTCCCCCACGACCCCCATCCAGCGTACACAGATCCTGGAGGAGACCATCGCGCGGTCGGTTGCGGTGCCCCGCTTCCGCACCTTCTTCGTGGTGGGGCTCGCGGTCCTGGCGGGCCTCATGGCCCTGCTCGGGGTGTACGGCGTGGTGACTTTCTCCGTGGCCCAGCGGACCCGGGAGATCGGCGTGCGCATGGCCCTGGGCGCCCGGGCGCCGGGCCTGGTGGCCCGGGTGGTGGCCTCGGGGCTCGCCCTGGCGGTGGGCGGGATCGCGGTGGGCCTCGTCGTGGCGTGGGCCACCGCGGACGTCCTGGAGGGCTTCCTCTACGGCGTGGAGCCCACGGACCTGCCCACGTACGCATGGATCAGCGTGGCGGTGGCGCTGGTGGCCTGCGGAGCCGCCTGGCTGCCGGCGCGCAGGGCCGCGGCAGTGGACCCGGTCTCGGTCCTGAGCAGCGAGTAGGCGGGCAGGGAGACCCGCTTCGGCGGCGCCCCCTTCGTGCGACCGGCGGACGAGACGGCACCCGCGTGTGAGGGAAAACCCCCACAGCCGATCACCGGGAGTCCCTGACAGAACCGAACCTCGACAGCAATTAGCATATAGACATGCGAATTGTCGAGAAGCCTCCCAGACGACCGCCGTTCCTGTCGCGAACGGCCGAACACGCCCTCCGCGCCATGCTCTATCTGGGCCGGAACGACCAGCGGGAGTGGGTTTCGTCCGCTGAAATCGCCGACGCGCTCGGCGCCCCCGCGAACTACCTGGGTAAGACGCTTCGCCAGCTTACCAGGCAAGGCCTTCTGGAGAGTTCCCGAGGCGCGGCCGGCGGCTTCAGGCTCGCCCGGGACGCCGCCGATGTGTCGATGGCGGACATCCTGGCTTGCGTGGATGACGTGAGCCACGTGGCCACCTGCCTCCTGGGCGCTCGCCCTTGCGAGCCCGGCCAGCCCTGCGCGGTCCACGACCGCTGGACCGAGATGGAGGCCATGGTCCTGGCTCCCATGGCCGGAACCTCCATCGCGGACCTCCTCGGCCCCGCCGGGGAGGCGCTTCACACAATCGACATCTCCGAGGTGACTTGCAATGACTGATATGATCCGTTCCCGTTCGATCTGGGCGATGACGGGCGGCGCCGCCGTGCTGGCCCTCTTCCTCCTGGTAGGCAGCCGGCCAGCGCCAGGCGGTGGGCAACCATCCGCCATGGGGGCTCCCGAGCTTCCTCCCATCGAGGGCGTCGAGACCGCGGTCCTCACCGAGGCCCCCAACGTGCCCCCGCCCATCGACCGGGACTACGCGGCCCGGGTCGTGGTGGAGTTGGAGACCGTCGAGGTCAAGAAGGAGCTGGCCGACGGCGTCGAATACACGTTCTGGACGTTCGGTGGCTCCGTGCCAGGGAGCTTCATCCGCGTGCGTGAAGGCGACCTGGTGGAGTTCCACCTGAAGAACCACCCGACGAGCGTGGTCGCCCACAACATCGACCTCCATGCGGTCACCGGGCCGGGCGGTGGCGCCAAGGCCACGTTCACGGGCCCTGGCCAGGAGACCTCCTTCACCTTCCGCGCCCTCAACCCCGGCCTCTACGTCTACCATTGCGCCGTCGCCCCCGTGGGCATGCACATCGCCAACGGGATGTACGGCCTCATCCTCGTGGAGCCCGCCGAGGGGCTGCCCCCGGTGGACCGCGAGTTCTATGTCATGCAGGGCGAGTTCTACACGGAAGGACCTCACGGCGAGCGGGGCCTTCAGGCCTTCAGCTACGAGAAGGCGCTGGCTGAGAATCCCGACTACGTGGTCTTCAACGGCCGCGTAGGCTCCATGGTGGGCGACCGGGCGCTCCAGGCGCGGCAGGGCGAGAGGATCCGCCTCTTCGTCGGAAACGGCGGCCCCAACCTGTTGAGCTCGTTTCACGTGATCGGCGAGATCTTCGACAACGTCTACCCGGAGGGAGGAAGCACCGTCAACAACAACGTGCAGACCACCGTGATCCCGGCGGGGGGCTCGGCCATCACCGAGTTCCGAGCCGACGTCCCGGGGACCTTCATCATGGTGGACCATTCCATCTTCCGCGCCTTCGACAAGGGCGCCCTGGGCATGATCGTGATCGAGGGCGCCGAGAACCCGGAGATCTTCGCGGCCATCGCCCCCGGCGGCGCCCCACCCCCGGACGAGGGGCCGCCGGTGGACGCCGACGCCACCGTCGACATCCTCCCCGGCTCGTGGGAGGCCCAGCCGATGGACGCCGCGGACGAGTTTGCCGCGGCCGAGGACCCGGCCGACTACTCGGTGAACGTGCTCACGGTGCACGTCGGTGACACGGTCACCTGGACCAACGGCGACGACGGCCAGATGCACACGGTCACCGCAACC
>DASWKP010000108.1:0-6730 GCA_036396575.1 Longimicrobiales bacterium
GGGACACGGCCCGGGCCGTGGAGGCGCAGCGGCGGGTCGCCCGAACCCTGCCGCCGGGCTCCGTGGACCGCCGCAGGGTGGTGGCCGACCTCATCCGGGTGGAGGCGCACCACGCCGACGGCGAAACCCTCGCCGAGCGCCTGGAGGGCTTCCGGCGGGAGTTCCCCGACGCGCCGGAGTTGGACGAGCTCGCGGCGGTCGTGGCCGCGGGCCTGCGGGCGCGGGGGCTGGACCACGAGGCCGTGGACATCGTGCGGGGCGTTCAGGGCCCCCTGACGTCGCTGGAGAGGGGCTTCCTGCACCTGGAAGGGTCCAGGGTGGACGAGGGAGTGGAGGCGCTGTCGGAGGCCCTGTCCGGGCTGCCTCCCACGCGCGCGACGGAGATCCTCCAGCTTGTGAGCCTCCTCGGCCGTCTGGAGCGGGGGGGCCAGGAAGTCCTGGCCCGGTCCGCGGCGCTCCACCATCGGGGGCGGACCGCCGAGGCCGTGGAGGCGGTTCGGGAGGGGCTCCCGGCGCTGCCGGCTCCGGAGCAGGCGGCCCTGTTGGCGCACGCCGCGCGCATGGCGGACGAGGGATCTCTGACACGGGAGGGGGCCGGCCTCCGCGAGGAGCTCCTGTCCCGGCACGCCGGCGCTCCGGAGCGGGGCGAAGCCACGCTGGCCCTGGCCCGGTATCGCGCGCGGGACGCGGGAGGCGTCGCCGAGGCGGTCCGGCTCCTGGAGGCTCTCATCCTCGAACGGCCGGACTCCCCGGTGGCTCCGGACGCCCGCCGGGAGCTCCAGCGGCTCCAGCGCGGCGTGGAGCGACGCCCCGGCCCGGGCGTGGCGGAGGGATGATGAGGAGGGGACCGCAGCGGTGGCTCCGCTCCGTTTCGCTGATGGCGCTCGCGTGCGCGGCGGTGGAAGTACCCGGGGCCGCTGGACCCGCTCCTCTCGGAGCCCAGCACCTCCTGGTGCCGATGGACCGCTCACAGACCAACCATCTCAAAGCGTATGGTCTCACCTACTGGACCCTGGAACGGGGCGAGACCGCCGAGTGGTTCCTGAATTTCCGGGGAGGGTCGTTCCTTCTTCCGGACCGGGGCGAAGTGCGGCGGGAGGCCGCGCTACGGGGGGTGGCCGTGGAGGCTCTGGGAGCCGGGGACGTGGCATCCGTCCGGGGTGCGATCGAGGCCTCCAACATGGAGTCGGTGGTGCTGGAGAAGGCGCCCAGGATCGCCATCTACACGCCGCCGAACTCCACGCCCTGGGACGACGCCGTCACCATGGCCCTCGAGTACGCGGGGATCCCGTACGACAAGGTGTGGGACCAGGACGTCCTGGGAGGCGGCCTGGAGGACTACGAGTGGCTCCACCTGCACCACGAGGACTTCACCGGCCAGTACTCGAAGTTCTACATCACCTACGCCGGGGCCGAGTGGCTCCAGGAGGAGGTGGCGCGGAGCCAGGAGGCGGCTCTGATGCTGGGCTTCGGCACCGTGCCCGACCTGAAGAAGGCGGTCGCCCGTTCGATCCGCGACTACGTGGGGGCGGGAGGCTTTCTCTTCGCCATGTGCTCCGCCACGGAGACTCTGGAGTTGGCTCTCGCCGCGCGATCCGTGGACATCGCCGCGGCCTACTCGGACGGCTCGCCTCCTCAGCCGGACGCCAGCGCCCGCCTGGACTGGTCCGAGGCCATGGCGTTCCAGGGAGCCGAGGTGCAGATCGCGCCTTCGGTCAACGCTTTCAGCGACATCGACGGCCACCAGGTCAACACGCCGTGGCGCCAGCGGCTGGGCGTGTTCACGCTCTTCGACTTCTCCGCGAAGTTCGACCCCGTTCCCGCCATGCTCACGCAGAGTCACGAATCGGTGCTCCACGACTTCTACGGCCTCACCACGTCCTTCCGCCTGGACCGCCTCAAGCCCGGGACCGTGGTGCTGGCGCAGGAGGGCGAGTGGGCAAAGTACGTGCACGGCACGTGGGGTGAGGGGACCTGGACCTACTTCGGGGGGCACGACCCGGAGGACCCCGAGCACCAGATCGGCGACCCTGCCACGGACCTCGACCTTCACCCGAGCTCACCGGGATACCGCCTCATCCTCAACAACGTCCTCTTCCCGGCCGCCAGGAAGAAGAAGCTCAAGACCTGACGGCGGCTAGCATGCCCTTTCGAGACGGGATACGACGCGGCCCGAAGCCTCCGGATCTGGTGGGGTTGGATGGCCTGGATGTGGGCGCCCGGGAAGTCCCGCCGGGCTCCGGAGACCGGAGCGGTCCTCCCCTGACGCTGTCACCCGAGGCCGTGGCGCGGATCCGGGACGAGGTCGGGCGGGCCGGGGGGAGGGAAGTGTGTTTCCTGGCCAGGGTCACGCCCGATCGCGTGGTCGAGGACGCGCGGGCGGTGGCCCGGGGCAACCGCGCCGCGGTCCTGGCGGTGGCGCGGGACGCGCCCGAGGGAGGGGTCCTCATCCACAATCACCCCTCCGGGAACCTGGAGCCCTCCGACGCCGACCTGGCGGTAGCGGCGCGCTGCTACGAGGAGGGGCTCGGCACCGCCATCGTGGACAACGACGCCACCCGCCTCTACGTCGTGGTCGAGCCTCCGGAGCCGCGTGTCGTCGTGCCTCTGGATCCGGACGAGCTCGAGGCCATCGTGGCCCCGGAGGGGGAACTGGCGCGACGCTTCGAGGGCTACGAGGACCGGCCGGGCCAGCGGGAGATGCTTCGGCTGGTGGCGGAGCGGTACAATCGGGGCGGCGTGGCCATCGTCGAAGCCGGCACGGGCACCGGCAAAAGCCTCGCCTATCTCCTGCCGGCGGCCCGCTGGGCCCTCCAGAACGACGAGCGCACGGTGGTGTCCACCAACACCATCAACCTCCAGGAGCAGCTCGTCCAGAAGGACCTTCCCCTGGTCGCGGATCTGCTGGGTGAGGACCTCACCTGGGCCCTCGTAAAGGGCCGGGGCAACTACGTGTCCATCCGGCGGGCCCACCTGGCGACCGCCACCTCGGCCTCCCTCTTCGAGGACGACCGCTCCAGCGAGCTGTCGGCCATCGTGGAGTGGACGGAGCGCACCCGCGACGGTTCCCTGTCGGACCTCTCCTTCGTGCCGGCGGAGGATACCTGGGAGGAGGTTCGCAGTGATCCGGACATCTGCCTCCGGTCCCGTTGCCCGCACTTCCAGGCATGCTTCTATCAGCGCTCGCGCCGCAGAGCCGGCGGGGCTCGGATCCTCGTGGTGAACCACCACCTCCTCTTCACCGACCTGGCCGTGCGCCGAGCCACGGACAACTTCACCCAGGCCGCGGTGCTGCCTCCCTACCGCCACGTCATCCTGGACGAGGCCCACAATCTGGAGGACGCCGCCACGAGCCACCTGGGCGTCGAGGTCACGCGAAGGGCCCTGTTCCGCACGCTGGCCCGTCTCGATCGCCAGGGGAAAGGCGTTCTGGCGGCCGTGCGGGACGCCCTGCCGGCGCGCGACGGAGGCTTCGCGGGAGAGATCCGGCGGCGAGTCGACGAGCGCACGCGTCCGGCCGTGGACGAGGCCCGCGCCGCCGCGGGAGCCCTCGTGGACGACCTCGAACGGCTGGTGCCGGGACGGGGCGGCGAGGCCGTTCGCATCGGCGGCGCCGAAGGCCTCGATGAGCCCGCGGCGGACGATCTGGTGAGGGAGCGCCTGGACGCCCTTCTCGGGGCGCTGTCGCGTCTGGAACGCGAGGTGGAGGAGCTACGCCGCCGCCTGGAGATCGACGAGACCCTCCAGGAACTCCTGGCCGAGCGCCTTCTGGACCTCCAGAGTCTCACTCGCCGCATCGCGGCCCAGCAGCAGGCCCTGCGGCTGGTCCTGACTCCCGACGCGGAACAGGCGCGGTGGTACGTGCGCTGGCTGGAGGTGCGGGGTAGGGGGCCGAAGGGCAACGTGGCTCTGGGAGCCGCTCCCATCGAGCTGGGACCGATCTTGCGAGACTCCCTGTTCGGACCTGCCGACTCGGTCGTGCTGACGTCGGCCACCCTGGCCACCCGCCGCTCCTTCGACTTTCTCCGCTCTCGTCTCGGGCTCGACGATGGGAGGGACGACGGCGAGCGCGACGAAGATCGAGAAGAACTTGAAGTCATCGAGGCTATCGTGCCGTCTCCATTCGACTTCCAGACCCAGACGATCTTCGCTGTGCCTTCGGATCTGTCCGATGCGCGTACCGGGCGCGGGGGGGTGTTGGCGGACGGAGGAGCGGGGGCCGGGGCGGGGCAAGCGGGGTTCCAGGAGGAGACCGCGCGCGTCATCCAGGATCTGGCCGGGGTGACGGACGGAGGGCTCTTCGCCCTGTTCACGTCTCACGGCGCGCTCCGGACCGTGGCGGGACTCCTCCGTGCCAGCGGCGCCGACCTGCGCTGGCCTCTGTTCGTCCAGGGCGAGGACGACCGGGCGCGACTCCTGGCGGGCTTCATCGAGGCGCGCAACGGCATCCTCGTCGGGACCTCGTCCTTCTGGGAAGGCGTGGACGTCCCGGGCCATCCGCTGCGGGGCCTCGTGATCCAGAAGCTCCCCTTCCGGGTGCCCACGGAGCCCGTGACCGCCGCGCGCGTGGAGGCGCTGGAGCGGGAGGGCGTCAACGCGTTCTGGGGCTATATGCTGCCCCTGGCGGCTCTCCGGCTCAAGCAGGGCTTCGGCCGGCTCGTGCGTTCCCGGCGGGACCGGGGAGCCGTGGTGCTGCTGGACGACCGCATCCTGCGCAAACGCTATGGCGCGTACCTGAGGGACTCCCTCCCCGACGCGCCTCTGGTGAAGGGCCCCTGGTCGGAAGTGCTGACGTCCCTGCGGCGCTTCTACGAGGGGGGCGCGTGAGGATCGGCGGAGCGGCCTCCCTTGTTCCCCGGAGCGGCCGGTTTACATTACCGCCCCGAACGGCCCAGCGGCCCGGCCCGGGCGCCGGGCTCGGCCCCTCCCACTCCGGCGACGGCACATGGCGCGCATCTTCGGCTTCCTGGTAGGCTTCGTCTGGCTCGGCCTCGCTTTCGGCGCGCTGCGCCGCTCCCTCGCGGGCTGGGACGCCGGCCAATCGGACATCGGCTTCTGGTGGGCCGTCATCGCGTCCCTCCTCACCATCGCGTCCGTGGGGGCTCTCGTCGGCACCTGGCTCCACACCCGGCCGCGGGAGGCCTGACGACGCCGCCTCTGACACCTCCGCCCACCAAGATCGTGTGCGTGGGACGGAACTACGTGGCGCACGCCGCCGAGCTCGGCAATGAGGTCCCCGCCGAGCCCCTCCTGTTTCTCAAGCCGCCCTCCGCGCTTCTGGCTCCCGGCGCGGCGATCCTTATCCCGCCGCAGTCGAAACGCGTGGACTTCGAGGGAGAGATCGCCGTCCGAATCGGGCGTCGCGCCCGGGACGTCGCCGAGGCCCGGGCCTGGAGCCACGTGGGCGAGGTCCTGCCCCTGAACGACGTCACGGCCCGGGACCTCCAGCGCGCCGACGACCAGTGGAGCCGGGCCAAGGGCTTCGACACGTTCTGCCCCGTGGGAGAGCCCGTTCCGGCCGAGTCCCTGGACCCCGCCGCGCTGCAAGTCATCACCCGGGTGAACGGCGAAGTGCGCCAGCACGGATACGCCCGGGACATGGCCTTCTCCATCCCGTTCCTGGTGTCCTACATCTCCCACGTCATGACGCTCGAGCCGGGCGACCTCATCGCGACCGGCACGCCGGACGGGATAGGCCCCCTCGCCCCCGGGGACGAGGTGGAAGTGGAGATCCCCGGGGTGGGCTCGGTCGCCAACCCGGTGGCTTTGCGCCTCCCTCGGGACGAGGAGATTTCGCCCGACGAGATGACTCCATGAACCCCCGGAAGAGTCGCGCCTTTTCGGCGCTTCCCGGATATCCCCTGGCGGGCATCCCCGAGAAGCGTCGCGCGCTGGAGGCACGGGGCGTGGACGTCATCGACCTGGGCGCCGGGGACGCCGATCTCGCCCCGCCGCCGGCGGCCGTGGAGCGCCTCGCCTCGGTCGTGAGGGATCCGGCCTACTCCAGGTATCCCTTCCAACTGGGCCTGCCTGCCTTCCGGGAGGCCGTGGCCGGATGGATGGAGGCTCGCTTCGGGGTTACGCTGGACCCCTACCGGGAGATCCTGCCCCTCATCGGCTCCAAGGAAGGCATCGCCAAGCTGCCCCTGGCCTTCATGGACCCGGGCGAAGTGGCCGTGCTGCCGGATCCGGGCTACCAGGCCTACCGAGGCGGCGTCATCCTGGCCGGGGGCCGGCCCCATCTGGTGCCCCTGCGACCCGAACACGACTTCCTGGTGCCTCTCGGGGATCTTCCGGACGACGTGTCGCGGAGCGCGCGCATCCTGTATCTCAACTACCCCAACAACCCGACCGCCGCCGCCGCGCCCGAAGGGTATCTGCGGGATGCCGTGGCCTTCTGCCGGGAGCGGAACGCGGTCCTGGTCTACGACCACGCGTACAGCGAGATCGCTTTCGACGGCTACCGGCCACCCAGCATCCTGGAGATCGAGGGTGGGCGGGACGTGGCAATCGAGTTCCACTCGTTCTCCAAGACCTACAACATGACCGGTTGGCGGCTGGGGTGGGCCGCCGGCAACGCGGAGCTCGTGGCCGCCTTGTCACGGGTGAAGAGCTTCATTGACACGGGTGTCTTCCTCGGGGTCCAGGCGGCGGGCGTGGCGGCCCTGGAGAGCTATGCGGACTGGGTGCCGGGCAACGTGGCCACGTTTCAGCGGCGTCGGGACGCCGC
>DASWKP010000109.1:0-10202 GCA_036396575.1 Longimicrobiales bacterium
AGGACACGGATCTGACCTCCCGAGTCACCCGGGGCATCACGGTTCACATCCCGCTCCTGTCGGCGGCGATGGACACGGTGACCGAGTCGCGCATGGCCATCCAGATGGCCCGGGAGGGTGGGCTCGGTGTCATCCACAAGAACTTCAGCATCGACCGGCAGGCGCAGGAGGTGGATCGGGTCAAGCGCTCCGAGAGCGGCATGATCCTGAACCCGATCACACTGGGGCCGGGCGGCAGCCTCCGGGACGCCCACGCGCTCATGGCGCGCTTCTCCATCAGCGGCGTGCCGATCGTGGATGACGATCACCGGTTGGTGGGCATCGTCACGAACCGGGATCTTCAGTTCGAGACGGACCTGGACCGGCCCATCCGGGACGTCATGACGGTCGATGAGCTGGTCACGGTGTCGGAAGGCACGACCCTCGATGAGGCCGAGAAGACGCTCCACGATCACAAGATCGAGAAGCTGCCCGTGGTGAGCGGAGACGGCACGCTGCTGGGCCTGATCACGGTGAAGGACATCTTCAAGCGCCGCCAGTATCCCAACGCCTGCAAGGACGAGCACGGGCGCCTGAGGGTGGGCGGCGCGATCGGGGCCTCCCGGCAGGACCTGGACCGGGCTCGGGCCCTCGTCGACGCCGGCGTCGACCTGGTGGTGGTGGACACCGCCCACGGCCATTCGGAGGGCGTGTTGGCCGCGGTGGCCCGGACCCGCGAGGCTCTGCCCGACATTCAGCTCGTGGCGGGCAACGTGGGCACCGCGGAAGGGGCCCGGGCCTTGGTGGAGCGCGGCGTGGACGCGGTGAAGGTGGGCGTCGGGCCGGGCTCGATCTGCACGACCCGGGTGGTCACGGGCGTGGGCCTGCCCCAGCTCACGGCCATCATGGACGCGGTGGACGGCGTGGACGGGGCGGTGCCCATCATCGCCGATGGGGGCATCCGTTACTCGGGCGACATCGTCAAGGCTCTGGCGGCGGGTGCCCACTCGGTGATGATGGGCTCCATGTTCGCCGGGACCGACGAGTCGCCCGGAGAGGCCTTCCTCCTGGAGGGAAGGCGCTTCAAGACCGTGCGCGGCATGGGGTCTCTTTCCGCCATGGAGGAGGGCTCCGCCGACCGCTATTTCCAGGATCCGGATACGGAGGCCAGGAAGCTCGTCCCCGAGGGGATCGAGGCCCGCGTGCCGTACAAGGGCCCGGTCTCGGACACGCTCTTCCAACTCGTCGGAGGGCTGAGGAGCGGGATGGGCTACTGCGGCGCGGCGGCACTGGAGGATCTGAGGGCGCGGGCTTGCTTCGTGAGACAAACCTCCACGGGCCTCAGGGAGTCTCACCCCCATGACGTGACCATCACGCGGGAAGCGCCCAACTACCACCTGTAGCGTCGGTCGGAAGCTGGCGCGCGGGGGCCTCTCGGGGGCAGATTTCAGGACTCTGCCCGGGGCGGGACAGCGTCCCAGGCTCCGGGCCAGTGACACCGAACCAGCCTGGAATCCCAAGACATGCCCAATATGACGCCGGATCAGATCCGTCCCCGGCTCCTGCTCGGCCCCGGACCGTCCCCCGTTGAACGCAGGATCCTCGAGGCCATGGGGCGACCCACGGTGGGCCACCTCGATCCCCAGTTCCTGGACATCATGGACGACGTCAACGAACGGCTGCGTCGCGTCTTCCAGACCTCGAATCCCATGACGTTCCCGATCTCGGGAACCGGCTCCGCCGGCATGGAGGCGGCGCTGGCCAACCTGCTCGAGCCGGGGGACACCGCGATCGTCGGGATCTGTGGGGTCTTCGGCACGCGCCTCGCCGAGATGGCCCGTCGCATGGGGGCCACGGTGGTCGTCGTGGAGGAGGAGTGGGGCCGGATCGTGCCGCCCGAACGGCTCGTCGAGGCCCACCGGGCCCACCCCGACGCCAGGGTCCTCGCGCTGGTGCTTGCGGAGACCTCCACGGGCGCCTGGCAGCCGATCGAGGAGGTCGGCGCCCACTTGGCCGGGACGGACACCCTGTTCGTGGTGGACGCCGTCACGGCCCTTGGGGGCACACCCGTGGGAGTCGACCGGCATCACATCGACGCGTGCTACTCGGGCACCCAGAAGTGCCTGGGGGTTCCCCCCGGCCTGGCGCCGGTGTCCTTCTCCCCGCGCGCGGTGGAGCGAATCCAGAGCCGTGCGCGGCCATGCCAGAGCTGGTACCTGGACGTGTCGCTCATCGCCGGCTACCTGGGGTCCGAGCGCCGCTACCACCACACGGCCCCCATCAACATGATCTACGGCCTCCAGGAGGGTCTGCGCATGGTTGAGGAGGAGGGCCTGGAGGCGCGCTTCCAGCGGCACGCCGATATGGGGGCGGCTCTCCAGAAGGCACTGGTGGACCGGGGGTTCGAGCTCTTCGCGCAGGAGGGCCACCGGCTTCCGCAGCTCACCTCCGCGGCCCTCCCCGGTGGGCGCGAGGAGGCTCCCCTCCGACGGGAGCTTCTCCGCCGCTACGACATCGAGGTGGGCGGAGGCCTCGGGCCCGCCGCCGGCAAGATCTGGCGCGTGGGCCTCATGGGCGCTGGCGCCACGTCCGGGAGCGTGGACCGGCTCCTGGCCGCGGTGGACGAACTGTTGGCGGCGTAGCCATGGGCCGCATCCCCCTGGCGCTGGGGTTCCCGGCGCTGGCGGCGCTCCTCGCCGGGTGCGGAGGCGGGGTGCCGATCGCGCCGATCGAGCCCCCGCCGCCGCGGATGACCGTGGAGGCTCCGGATCTGGACGATGCGGGCTACGCCGTGGCCCCACCGAACCTCTCGACTCGGAGCGCCCCGCCGGACCCCATCCTGGCCTCTCCCGCGGCCACGCACGCCACGCTCACGCGAGGCGTGGATTGGTGGATCCGCTACTGGTCGGACGGCGACAGTTGGTCGTTCCCGGTCTATCTGGAGCGTATGGGTGCGTTCGAGGGAATCGTGGACGAGGCCCTTGAGCGGCACGGCCTGCCCCGGTCGCTCCGCTACCTCCCCATCATCGAGAGCGGGTACAGCCCCCGCGCGGTATCCCGGGTGTCAGCGGTGGGACTCTGGCAGTTCATGGCGCCCACGGCGCGCGCGTTCGACATGGAGGTGGGGGCGATTCTGGACGAACGCCGGGATCCCGTGAAGTCCACCGACGCCGCCGCGCGTTACCTCAAGGAGCTGCGGGAGCGCTTCGGCTCCTGGTTCCTGGCGCTGGCGGCGTACAACGGAGGTCCGAGCCGCGTGGAGCGGCTCCTGCGCCAGATGGCGCCGGGGGCGCCCCTCTCCGACGATCTGTTCTTCGTCATCCGCGGCGGGCTGCCCCGCGAGACCCGGGACTTCCTGCCGAAATTCATCGCGGCGGCGCACATGGCCGAGAACGCGGCGGACTATGGTGTGGTCCCCACGCGGCCGATGCCTCCGCTGGCGTACGACGAGGTCACGTTGCCCGACGCCACGACCCTGGACGTGGTGGCGGAGGCCGCAGGGGTGTCCGAAGCCCAGGTCCAGGCCCTGAACCCGCAGATTCTTCGTCGCGTGACGCCACGGGGCCGGGCCACCACCGTGCGGCTGCCCGCGGGAACGGGCTTCCAGTTCCGCTTGGCCTACGACAGGGTGCCTCCCGACCGCCGGGTGACCCTGACCGAGCACGTCATCCAGCCGGGTGAGACGCTGTGGGAGATCGCCCGTAGGTACGGCATCGGCCTGGACCAGCTCCAGGGGGCCAACCCGACCGTGGATCCTCGCCGGCTCCGCCCGGGGCGGGAGCTACTGGTGCCGCTGGCGCCCGGTGTCACGGTGACGGCGGCGCGCTCCCTGGGCGGCGACGGAGCCGCCACCAGCTCGGAGCGCCCCGGTCGGCCGGCGGGCGGCGTCCACGTGGTGGAGCGCGGAGACACGCTCTGGGATGTGGCGCGGCACTACGGGGTGAGAGTGGACGACCTGCGCCGATGGAATGGCCTCGGCCAGGCGGATCTGATCCTGCCGGGGCAACGCCTGAGAATCGGCGGAGGTTAGGGCCCTTTAGCGGCGCCGGCTCGCGGGATCGCCTGACTCGCCAGCGTCCTCAGCCGCCCACGTTCCCGAGCGCCCGCCCTCCTTACGCAGCAGGCGGATCCCTTCGATGACCATGCCTCTGTCCAGGGCCTTGCTCATGTCGTAGACGGTGAGAAGAGCCACGCCCACCGCGGTCAGGGCCTCCATCTCCACGCCGGTCCGGCCCGTGACGCGGGCCTCCGCCCTCGCCAGCACTCCGGGAAGGTCCTCGTCCACATGGAGCTCCACGGTGACTGAGGCGTCCGGGAGGACGTGGCAGAGAGGGATGAGATCTCCCGTGCGCTTACCGGCCATGATGCCCGCCAGGCGCGCCACCTGCAGGGCGTCGCCCTTGGGGCCACGTCCTTCGCGGAGGGCCCGGGCGGTGGCCGCGTCCATGCGAATCCGTCCTTCCGCAACCGCGAGGCGCTCCGTGACGGACTTCCCGGACACGTCGACCATATGAGGGGCGCCGTCGGAGTCCAGGTGCGTCGACCCGGAGCGGTCGTCGGTCATGGCGTGCCTCCTCGGGAGCGGGCGAGGGCGCCGCTAGCCACGGGCCGCGGGACCAGGTGTCGCCGGAGTCCCGCGACCAGCCCCGTGACGATGAGCTGGGGGTTCACGTTCGCCAGCGCCTGTTCGCGGGCTCGCTCCACGACGTCCAGGGCCCCGGCGACGTCCGGCGCCACGACTTCGCGCTCCACCGCGATCCTCCGCAGGTAGTCCCGGGCATCCGTGTTGAGAAGCTGCTCCGGGGCGCCGGCGGCCGCGGCCGCGAGGTCCCGAACCCACCCCTCCACCGACACGAGCAGATCGACCAGTGCCCGGGCTCCCGATGCCTTGAAGGAAAGGGCCGAGCTGAAAGTGCTGCCCGCGCCCGGGTCGAGAGCGGCCCGCACCAACTGGAAGGCTTGTTGGCGGAGTGCCTCGAGAGGGCCCTGGCCGTCTCCATCAGGAAGAAAGCCCAGGGCACGGCCGGGTGAGCCACCCGCCAGGCGGGCTGCACGGGCGGCGGCGTCGGCGTCGGCTCCAGCCTCTTCCACCAGGAAGCGCTCCACGCGATCCCTGTCCAGGGGCGGCACGTGGACGGAGACCGTCCGGGAGCGGATCGTGGACAGCAATCGCCCCCGCTCCGAAGACGTCAGTATGAACCGCGACGTCGCCGGCGGCTCCTCGAGGAGCTTCAGGAGCGCGTTGGCCGCCTCGGGGCTGGACTCCTGGGGCACCAGGTGCTCCGCGTCGGCGATGATGAAGACCTGCTCGAGCGACATACTGGGCCGGCTCTGGGCCCGGCGGCGAAGGCCCTGAGCGGCGGCCAGGTAGATGGCGCGGGGCTCCCCGACGTAGGATGGCCATAGCGGCTGTCGCCGGCGGACCTCCAGCTCGGCGTGGCGGGCGTCCTCGAGGGCGCTGGCGAGCTTCTCAGGCGTCGACGCGCCCCTGGGGCGGGGAAGGGGGAAGTGCCAGTGCAGGTCCGGGTGCTCGAGGCGCAGGGCGAGCTTGCACGAGCGACACCGCTCGCAGGGATTCGCGTCCTGGGGTGCCCCACACAGGATCAGGCGGCCGAGCCACAGAGCCAGGGTTTGCTTCCCCACGCCGGAGGGTCCATGAAAGAGGAGAGACGTTGGAAGCGTCCCCACGCGAAACGCCCGCGCCAGCGTCTCCCTCAGAGCGCCGTGGCCCCACACGCCATGCGAGCTCAAGTCCCGCCTCCCCGGGGCCGGAGCCACCGGAGCGGGTCCATGGCCTGAGGGGAGCTTCCCGCCACGGGGGCGCGGATCTGGAACTCGATGTGGGGTCCCTCCGGGGTGTCCTGGCCGCCCACGGTGCCCACCACCTGTCCCCGCTGCACGACTCGCCCCTCCACGACGCCGGTCTCTTCCAGGTACAGGTACAGCGTGTAGAACCCGCCGCCGTGGGACAGGACCACGGTGGGTCCGTACCCCTCGAAGGGTCCCGCGAGAACCACGGTTCCGGCCTGGATCGCCCGAACGGGGCTTCCGTGGTCCGCCGCGATGCCGACGCCGTTCCACCTCAGCACCGTCCCGTTGGGGCGCCGCTCGATGCCGAACCGGTAGATGAGGCGGCCTTCCACCGGCCAATCCAGAGACCCGGCGTCGTCCGGGGACAGCGTCGTGGGTCCTGAGGCCAGCCCCGCGACGGCGCTGCGGCGCTCCGCCTCGACGCGCCGCTCCTCCAGGTCACCGATCAGGCCCGTCATCCGCTCCTCGTCGATCGCGAGCTGGTCGAGCTGGCTCGTGGCCTCCCGTTCCAGGTTGCGAAACGCTTCCAGCGTCCGCTGGCGCTCGCTCTCCACCGAGCGCAGCTCGGCCACTTCGCCGGCCTGCATCTGCCGGAGCAGGCCCATGTCTCGGACGTTGCGCTGGAGGCGCTCGTCCTGTGAGACCAGGGCCCGTTCCAGATTGGTCACACGCTCGACGAGGCTACGGTCGTAGGAGGCGATCATCCGGACGTATCGGTATCGGTTGAGGAGATCGGTGAAGGAGTCGGCTCCGAGCAGGACGCGCACCGAGTGGAGGCCTCCCATCTTGTAGATGTCCCGGAGGCGCCGGCTCAGAACGGCGCCGCCCTCCCGGAGGCGCTCGCGGGTCTGCACCAGCCTCCTGGTGGACGCCTCCACGTCCCCGGTGAGGGCGCTGAGTTGAAAGTCGATCTCCGCCAGCGCGGAGCGCGATGCCGACAGTTGCCGCTCGATGTTGTTGAGATCCCGGGTGACGTCCTGGGCCTGCGAACGGACGCCCTCCATCTCCTGCTGAAGGCGTTGCCGTTCGGCGCGGATCTGGGCCAGGCGACGCTGGGAGTCCATGATCTGCCTTCGGATCTCCTCCCCCTGTCCCAAGACGGGCGCGGGCGGGAGCGTGAGGCCGAGGAACACGGCCAGGCCGAGGACCGCTGGGGAGGGAAGCCGACGCTGGCCGGGCATGTCAGACCTCCCGCAGGTGGCGCCGCACGGCCAACCCGCTGGCCAGGATCCCGAATGCCATTCCACCCGCCACGCCCGCGGCCACCCAGGAGGTCGGGATCCACGACAGGGTGAAGAGGAACCGGTACACGGCCCTGAACACCAGGTACGTCATCCCGGTGGCCAGGATCCCACCGAGGAGCCCGGCCATGGCACCCTCCAGGAGGAACGGCCGACGGATGAAGCCGTCGCGGGCCCCGACGAGGCGCATGACGTAGATCTCGTCCCGACGAGCGAAGATGGCGATCCGGAGGGCCGAGCCGATGATGAGCGCGGCGACCGTGGCGAAGGCGGCCCCCAGCACGCCGGCGGTGACCCCGGCGACCCTCCGTAGCGTGAACAGCTTCTCTACCCACTCCCTCCCGTAGGTCACGTCCTCCACGAAGGGGTAGGTGCCCGCCAGCGACGCCAGCCGTTCGACATTGTCGCGGGTTCGAAAACCCTCGCGGAGCTCGATCTCGAGAGAGGCGGGCAGGGGGTTCACCTCCAGGTCGCCGAACAGCTCCCCGAACTCCGGCAGCTCCACCCGCGCGGTTTCCAGTGCCTCCGCCTTGGACACGTACCGGATCATCGCCACCTCCGGGAGGCGCTCCATCTCGCGGCGGGCCAGGTCCATCTCGCCGATGCGGACATCGTCCCTGAGGTAGACCACGACTTCGACCCGCTCCTCCACCTGGCTCAGCGCCATCTGGAGGTTGTGGGCGGCCAGCCCGAACAGACCCACCACGAAGAGGGCCAGCCCCACCATGGCGGCGGACAGGCCGGTGAGCATGGGGGCGCGCCGGAAGGCGGCGAGCGCCTCGAAGAAGGCGTACGTCACGGAGCGGCCTCCCCGGCCGTCTCCTCACCGCTGGTGACGGCGGAGTCGAAGACGAGCCGGCCCTGGTCGAGCTCCAACAGCCTGGCCCGGGGAAAGGCCCGCACGAGATCCAGGTCGTGCGTCGCCATCAGGACCGCCATGCCCATGGCGTTGATGTCCCGAAAGAGGTCCATGACGCCCCGGGTGGCCCGCTCGTCCAGGTTGCCCGTGGGCTCGTCGGCCAGGAGGACGACGGGATCGTTGGCCAGAGAGCGGGCGATGGCGACCCGCTGCTGCTCCCCGCCGCTGAGCTCGTTGACCAGCGCCCCGGCCTTGGGGGCGAGGCCCACCTGGGCCAGAAGCCGCTGGGCTCTGGGCCGCACGTCCCGCGCCGGCGTCCCGGTGACCTCCAGCGCGAAGGTGATGTTCTCCATGGCGGTGCGGCCCGGCAGCAGGCGGAAGTCCTGAAAGACGAAGCCGACCCGGCGTCGGAGTTTCCAGACCTCCCCACGGGATGTCCTGGCCGAGGAGAAGCCGCTTACCCGGACCTCGCCAGCGGTAGGGCGTTCGGCCATGTGGACGAGACGCAGCGTCGTGGACTTGCCCGACCCCGAGTGCCCGGTGAGGAACGCGAACTCGCCTTTGCGGATGTGGAACGACACGTCATCGAGGGCGGTGCCGCGCTTCGGGTATTTCTTCGTTACGTTCTCGATCTTGATCACGGGAACGGACTCGTTCGGCCGTCAGGCGCCATGGCGAGCCCTCGCCAGGCGGGACGAAAGGCGGATCGCAAGTCGGAGCGCCTCTTTCGTGGAGGTTGGATCGGCTCGTCCGGTGCCCGCCAGGTCGAAGGCGGTGCCGTGGTCGGGGGACGTGCGCACGAACGGAAGGCCCAACGTCACGTTCACGCCCCGGCCGAAGGAGGCCGTCTTGAAGGCGGCCATGCCCACGTCGTGGTAGGGCGCCACCACCGCGTCGAACTCGCCGCTCAGGGCTCGGGTGAAGACGGTGTCCGCCGGGATGGGCCCCGTGGCGGCCACGCCGGCCTCCCGAAGGAGATGGACGGCCGGCTCCAGCACGCGGCCCTCCTCGTCGCCGAAGAGACCCCGATCGGAGGCGTGAGGGTTCAGGGCACACAGGGCGATGCGAGGCTCGGCGATCTCCCATCCACTCCTGAGAGCCCGGTCGAGCAGCCGCGTCTGCTCCACCAGCAGCTCTGACGTGACCAGGCGCGGGACATCGCGCAGGGCGACGTGGGTCGTGGCCAGCAACACGCGCAGGGGCCCGCGGGAGGCGGTCTCCTCCGCCGCCATGAGCATGCCTACGCGCGGAGCGCCGGTGAGCTCCTGGAGAAGCTCGGTGTGGCCGGGGAACGCGTACCCCGCCGCGTGGAGGGCGGGCTTGTGGATCGGGCCGGTGACCACCGCGTCGACCTGACCGCCCAGGGCCAGCTCCACGGCCATCGTGATAGCGGCCACGGCCACCTTCCCGGCGCCGGCCTCGGTTCCGTCCCAGGCGCCCACCTCCCGGTAGGGTCCGGCACAGGGGTCGAAGCCCGCGGGCCCGACGAGGAGTACGCTCAGGTCCGGGCTGTCAGCGAGGGCGGCGGCCACCGCCGCGGAGACGACCTCGGGGCCGATGCCGCGCGGATCGCCCAGCGTGAAGGCGACCCGGGGACCTCCGGGCACGGGGGCCGAACCTCGGGACGGGACCGTCGTCTCCGCCTGCTGCGTCACATGCGGAGGTCGATGTAGGTCCGGTCCCGCAGCGCCTCGATGACCCGTTCGAACCTTTTCTGGCGGGTCAGGTAGAGGCGGATCTCCTCCCGCACGTCCTCGAACGTGAACTCCCCGGCGTCCCGGACCTCGGTGATCTTCACGACCACGAGATAGATAGTCCCCGACCGGAGCCTCGTCTCGAAGGGCCCGATGATGTCCCCCTCGGCGGCGGTACCGAGGTTCTCGGCGTACCCCGGGAAGGAGATCTGGACCACGTTCTCGCGGCTTTCGGTGAAGGCGAACGGCTGGCCGGGATCGCCGAACTCCTCGAACAGCGCTTCCATGTCCCCGCCCTCTCGTGCCCTCGTCCCCACCTCTCGAGCCGTCTCCCGGGCCCTGTCGAGGTCGGTGTCGGTCATCTCCGGCATGATGAGGATGTGCCTGGCCTTCACCTCGCTCTGACCCCGGCGGCGCTCCTTCATGATGATGTGCCACCCCAGCTCGGTTCGCGTCGGAGTGCTGATGCCCCCGTCGGGAAGGGCGAAGGCGACGTTCTCGAACTCGCGGATGGTGGCGCCGCGCCGGAACCACCCCATGTCCCCGCCGTTGGGCGCGGAGCCCGGGTCCTGGGAGTGCTCCCGCGCCAACTCCCCGAAGTCCGCCCCGCCGATCAGG
>DASWKP010000110.1:0-1794 GCA_036396575.1 Longimicrobiales bacterium
CGTGGTCCTGGTGGCACTGGACGGAGATCGGGGTCGAGGCAGCGCCCGTTCCATCCCCGGGTTCGACCTCTACGCCGCCGTGTCACGCTGCTCGGAGCACCTGGGGCGCTTCGGAGGCCACCGCCAGGCGGCTGGCATGGACCTGTCCCGGGGGGCCCTGGGCGCGTTCCGGGCGGCCTTCGAGGCGGAGGCCCGCAGGGTCCTTCGGCGGGAGGAGCTGCGCCCGCGCCTCCGGGTGGACCTGGAGGCTTCTCCCGACGTCTTCGATCTGCGCACGTGCGAGCTGCTCGCCTACCTGGGCCCCCACGGGATCGGCAACCCCCGACCGGTCTTCCTGGCCCGCGGCGTGCCCCTCGCGGCTCCTCCGCGGGTGGTGGGAAAGGGACACCTCAAGCTGCGGTTGGGAGGGGGCGCCGGGGTCGTGGAGGCCATCGGCTTCAGCCTGGCCGACGGCCGGGAGGAGGAGCTGGCCAGGGCCGGCGCGGTCGATGTGGCCTTCCAGGTCCAGATCAACGAGTACCGGGGTGTACGCACGCCCCAGGCCCGGCTCCTGGACGTCCGTCCGGCCGGCTTGGCGGACCTCCTGTGGGGTGCCCCGGTCACGCCTTCCGACGAGGGCCCGTGAGGATCATCGCCGGGGAGTGGCGCGGGCGTCGCCTCAAGACACCGAAGGGTCGGGGCGTCCGGCCCACCACCGACCGGATCCGGGAGGCGTGGATGAGCGCCTTGGGGGGAGATCTCGACGGCCTGCGCGTGCTGGACCTGTTCGCCGGATCGGGCGCGCTGGGCCTGGAGGCTCTGAGCCGGGGCGCCAGGGACGTCGTTTTCGTCGAGAAAAGCGAGGCCGCCCTGCGCGTCCTCCGCGCCAACGTCGATCTCCTCGGCGCGCAGGGCCGGAGCCGCGTCGTGCGGGCGGACGCCCACCGCTTTGCCGAGCGGGCCCCGCCGGAGGACTTCGACGTGGCCCTGGCCGATCCCCCCTACGGGGAGGGAAACGCCGCCCGCCTGCTGGACCTTTTCCACCGCCGACCCTTCGCGCGTGAGCTCTGGGTCGAGCATCGTTCGGACGAGCCCCTTCCCGCGCTGCCCGGGTTGAGGCATCGTCCATACGGGGACACAACCCTGACCACCGTCGAGTCCCGAGGCGTTCCATGAGTCCGCCCCGTACCATCACCGCCGTGTACCCGGGGTCGTTCGACCCCATCACCCGGGGACACGAGGACATCGCCCGCCGCACGCTTCGCTTCGCCGACCGCCTGGTGGTAGCCGTGGCCCACACGGCCACGCACTCCAAGACGGGTCTCTTTTCGGTGGAGGAGCGCATTCAGATGGTCGAGGAGGTCTTCGCCGGGGAGGAGCGCATCGAGTGCGTGGCCTTCCAGGGCCTCCTGGTGGAGTTCGCCCGTGCGAGGCGGGCCAACTTCGTCATCCGTGGCCTCCGGGCGGTGAGCGACTTCGAGTACGAGTTCCAGATGGCGCAGATGAACCGGGAGCTGTGGCCGGACATCGAGACCCTCTTTCTGACCCCCGATCGGGACTTCTCCTTCCTGTCGGCGTCTCTGGTTCGGGAGGTGGCGGCCCTGGGGGGCGACGTGTCCAACTTCGTTTCCGAGGCGGTCCTCCGGCGCCTGCGGGAGCGTTTCTCGGGAGGGAAGGAAGGTTGAGCGCGAGCGTCGGCGCGCCCCCGCGGGCGCGTACGGAAGAGAGTCAGGGCGCCGGGTTCCGCAAGGCCATCCGGGAACGGGCGCGCGCCGCCGGGCGCATCGTGGTCTTTCCCGAGGGGGACGACCCTCG
>DASWKP010000111.1:0-5236 GCA_036396575.1 Longimicrobiales bacterium
ACGCCGACGTTCGCCAGGCCGGAGAGGGTGCGGGGCATCTACCTGAATGCCTGGACGGCGGGGTCGGAGCGGCGCCTGGAGGCTCTCCTGGATCTGGCCCGTAAGACCGAGGTCAACTCCTTCGTTATCGACATCAAGGACGCGTCCGGCTACGTGAGCCACTCGACCGCGGTGACCATGGCTCGGGACATCGGCGCCACGGGGGAGATCCGCATCCGGGATCTGAACGGGCTCCTGGCGCGCCTGGCGGAGGAGGACGTCTATCCCATCGCCCGGATCGTCATCGTGAAGGACCCGATCCTCGTGGCGGCGCGTCCCGACCTCGCGGTGCGGGACACCGCGGGGGGGGTGTGGGTGGACAGCAACGATATCCGCTGGCTCAATCCCCACGACCGGGTGGTGTGGAGCTACCATCTGGATCTGGCCCGCGAGGTGGCGCTGCTGGGCTTTCCCGAGATCCAGTTCGACTACGTGCGCTTTCCGGACGCGCCCTCGACGGACCTCGACCGGGCGCACTACCCCGGCGCCGGCGACCGGAGCGCGCCGGAGACCATCCGGGCCTTCTTCGAGTATGCCCGGGAGTACCTTTCAGACCTGGACGTGGTCCTGACCGCCGACGTGTTCGGGGTCACGACGTCGTCCAGGGACGTGGGCATCGGGCAGGTGTGGGAGCGCTTCATCGACGTGGTGGACGTGGCACTGCCCATGGTCTATCCGTCCCACTACTGGTCGGGCAGCTTCGGAATCGAGGATCCCAACGCGCACCCCTATGAGATCGTTTACCGGGCCCTGGACGACGCGCGGCGCCGCTCGGAGGCGATGCCGGGTGCCGGGACCACCCGGCCCTGGCTCCAGGCCTTCAGCCTCGGGGAGCCTCCATACGGCGCCCCGGAGGTGCGGGCCCAGATCCAGGCGGGTTACGACGTGGGCATGGAGGAGTGGTTCCTGTGGAGCCCGGCGAGCCGTTACCAGGAGGACTTCTTCGAGCCCGTCGACGGGTTCCGGGAGGAGCCCCTCATTCGGGTGGCCGGCCGTCTCGTTCCCGTCTCGCAACGGTTCCGGGCGCTGGAAGAGGCCTCCGCGGCGGAGCGCGATTCCACCCGGGTCGTTCCGCCCGTGGAGGTGAAGCCCGACACCATGAGGGCGGACACGGGGCGCGCGGGCTCCGTATACCGATGATGGCAGCCCGGTGCGCGGTTTCGGTCACGCTCCTCGCGGCCCTCACCGTGGGGCTCCCCCGTCCGGTGGTAGGCCAGGTCGCACCTCCGGATGCCTGGTCGTTCAAGGGGGAGTTCAGCTCGGTCCTCTCCCAGGGCAACGCCGAGTCCTTCACCCTGGGCCTGGGAGCGAGCCTGCGCGGGGCCTGGGAGGGGGCGATCCTCAAGATCGAGACGGGGATGGTGCGGACCGAGTCCGGTAAGACCACGCGCCGGGCCGTAGGCACCGAGGAGGATTTCGTCCTCCAGGAGGAGACAGTCCGCGAGAAGACTGCCGAGGCGTTCTTCGCGCGGGCGCGCTACGACCGCAGCCTGTCGGATCGCTTCTTCCTTTTCGGTGGGGTGGACTGGCTTCGCAACACGTTCGCCGGCGTGGACAGTCGCTTCCTGGTGGCGATGGGCGGAGGAAACACGTGGGCGGACGGCGAGTCGCTCCGCTTCAAGACCGACTACGCGGCGACCTTCACATTCCAGCACGACGTCATCGAGAACCCGTTCCTGAAGAGGAACTTCCCGGGTGTCCGCGTGGGATTCGAGGCGTGGCGACGCCTGTCGGGCTCCGCCGAGATGGAGAGCGGCGCGGTGGCGGACTGGAACCTGGATGAGACCGAGGACGTCCGCGTGGACTGGACGACCTCCCTGTCCGTGAGCATCAATCGCTCGCTGGCCCTGAAGCCGAGCCTCCAGCTCCTGTGGCGGAACCGGCCGTCCCTGGCCGAGGTGGAGCTCTTCACGCCGTCCGGGACCTCGACCGGTGACCGGGTCACCGTCCCGCTGGGAAAGCTGGACTCCTTCTTCCGGGTGGCGCTCGTCGTGACCCTGTGACCGGGCTCGGCGGCCCCCGCCGCCGTCACCTTCAGGACGCCAGCGACGGCGCGAACTGGAGCTCGTGGAGGCGGGCGTACAGGCCGCCGCGTTCCAGGAGCTGGGCGTGCGTTCCCTCCTCCCTCAGCTCGCCGTGGTGGAGGAGGAGGATGCGGTCCGCCCCCTGGACCGTGGAGAGGCGGTGGGCGATGACCAGGCTGGTGCGTCCCTTCATGACCTCGCCGGTGGCCTCCTCGATCTGCGCCTCGATCTCCGAGTCCACGGAGCTCGTCGCCTCGTCCAGGATGAGGATGCGGGGATCGAAGGCCAGGGCCCGAGCGAAGGACACGAGCTGGCGCTCCCCCACGCTCAGGCTCGATCCGCGCTCTTCCAGGGCCTGGTCGTAGCCGTCCTCGAGACGCTCGATGAAGCGCGACGCCCCTATGCGCTCCGCCGCCGCCCGGACGCGGGCGTCGTCGATGCCTCCCGAGCCCAGGCGGATGTTGTAGGCCACGCTCTGGCTGAACAGGAAGACGTCCTGGAGCACCAGGCCGATCCTGTCCCGGAGGTCCGCCACGCGGGCCTGTCGGATCGGCACACCGTCCAGGAGGATGTCACCCCGCTGGACGTCGTAAAAGCGCATCAGGAGGCTGATGACCGTGCTCTTGCCGGCGCCCGTGTGGCCCACGATCGCGACCTTCTCACCCGGCGCCGCCCGGAAGCTCACGCCTTTGAGAACCCAATCCCACTCACCATCCTCGTCCTTGCCGTAGGCGAACCACACGTCGCGAAACTCGATCTCTCCCCGAGCGGGGCTCGGCAGTTCGACGGGATCGTCGGGGTCGGAGATCTCCACCTCACGGTCCATGAGCTTGAACACCCGCTCCGACGAGGCCATCGCCGACTGGAGGAGGTTGTACTTCTCCGAGAGATCCTGGATGGGCCGGAAGAAGCGTCGGGCGTACTGGAGGAACGCGACCACGATGCCCACGGTTGTGGTGCCCCCCAGGACCGACGCGCCGCCCGCCCAGATGATCGACCCCAGAGCCACCGCCGTGACCACCTCGATGATCGGAAAGAACAGGGCGTAGTAGGTGATCGATCGGAGGTGGGCTTGGAGGTAGTCGTCGTTGAGGCGGGCATGCGTGCGGGCGTCGGGCTCCTCGCGGTTGAAGAGCTGGACGACCTGAATGCCCGTGAAGCGTTCCTGGAGGAACGCGTTGATGCGGGCCAGACGCACCCGGATGTCCCGGTACGCGTCCCGGATCCGGGAGCGGAACAGGAAAACCGCCCAGGCCACGAAGGGGAGGACACTGAACGCCACCAGGGCGAGCTGCCAGTCCATGCGCAGCATCGCCACCACGATGAAAAGCAGGGTGAAAAGGTCCCCAAAGACCGTCACGACGCCGGAGCTGAACAGCGTGTTCAGCGTTTCCACGTCCGACGTGATGCGCGTCATGAGGCGCCCCACGGGGTTCCGGTCGTGGAAGGCGAGCTGGAGCCGCTGGAGCTTGGCGAAGATCTGGGTCCGGAGGTCGTACATGACGCTCTGGCCCAGCCAGGTTGTCAGCAGCGCCTGGGCGTACTGGAACCCGAAGGCCAGCAGCTCCGTGACCAGGTACGCCACCGCGAGCGACGCCAGAAGGCCCGTGTCGCGCCGAGGAATGGCCTCGTCCAGCGCGAGCTGGGTGAGCCAGGGCCCCACGATCTGCGTGGCCGAGGCCAGCCCCAGGATGGCGATCGCCCCGCCCACCTGGAGCTTGTAGGGCGTCAGGTAGGCCAGGAGCCGCTTCATCAGGCGCGTGTCGTACGCCTTGCCGAGCGCCTCCTCCTCGTGGGGTGCGGCTGAGGTCTGGGCCACGGGCGCGGACCCTACTTCCGGCGGCGGGCCAGCTCCAGGCGGACCTCGTCGAGGGAGGAGCCCGAAGCCTGCAGAGCCACCAGGACGTGGTAGATCAGGTCCGCCCCCTCGCGCGTGACCTCGTCGGGCTCGCCCCGGGCCACGGCCAGGATCAGCTCCGCGGTCTCCTCGCCCAGCTTCTTGAGGCGCACGTTGGTGTCGCTCAGCAGGAGGGTGGTGTAGCTGCCTTCCGGCATGTCCCGGGCCCGCGAGTGGATCACGTCCCACAGCTCGTTCAGGACGTCTTCCTTCCCCTGGGGATGAGATGCTTCCTCCGGGATGGCTCCCGTTTCACCGGCCCCGCCGGGGCCGTGATAGGTGGCGTCGGCTTCCGTGGCGTGGGGCGCCGTCCCGGCGCCGAAGCACGTCGTCTCTCCCGTGTGGCACGCGGGGCCCGTGGGATCGACCAGCGCCAGGACCGTGTCCCCGTCGCAGTCGGCGTGGAGGGATCGGACGCGCAGGAAGTTCCCGCTGGTCTCGCCTTTGCGCCACAGCGCGGCGCGGGTCCGGGACCAGAAGTGCATCTCCCGGGTGCCCAGGGAGCGCTCCAGCGCCTCCCGGTCGGCCCACGCGACCATGAGCACCTGCCCGGTGCGGGCGTCCTGGGCCACCACGGGCATCAGCGCGACGCCGTCGCCGCCCGGCGCGAAGGCCAGGGCGTCCAGGTCGGCGGCGTCGCGCAGGGTGCGGTTGGTCATGGGGTCGCTCCCGGAGGAGGATTCGAGGTCATGGGAGGGGCGCGCCCGCTGGAAGTTTGCGAAGCGCCGGATCTCACGCCACCTGGCGCACCGGGAGCCCCCAACCCGCGAGAGCGCTCTTGATCTCCGCCACGGTGGTGAGGCCGTCGTGCAGAATGCCCGCCACCAGCGCGGCGGAAGCCCGTCCCTGGACGAAGGCGTCCCGGAGATGCTCGGGCTGGCCGGCACCCCCTGACGCCACCACCGGTACGCTCACCCGGTCGGCCACCGCCCGCGTCAGCGCCAGATCGTAGCCTGTGCGCACGCCGTCGTGGTCGATACTGGTGAGGAGGATCTCTCCGGCGCCCAGCTCGGCGCCCCGGACCGCCCAATCCACGGCGTCCAGCTCGGTGGGCGCTCTGCCGCCATGGGTGTGCGCCCTCCAGGTGCCGTCGGGCCGGGCTTTGGCGTCCACGCTCAGCACGACGCACTGGGCGCCGAAGCGCTCCGCGCCGCGCGTCAGCAGCTCCGGCTCCCGCACGGCCGCCGAGTTGACGCCGATCTTGTCGGCCCCGGCCCGCAGGAGGGAGGCGATGTCGTCCACCGAGCGGACGCCGCCGCCCACGGTGAGGGGGATG